>DATIJK010000104.1:0-3700 GCA_035478715.1 Saccharimonadales bacterium (SeqCode) | reverse complement strand
TTAAGCATTGGCGGCAGTTTTGTGATTGCCGGCGCAATCGTGTGGCTTGGCGCGGCCATTATCGCCGGCGCCCTAGAATTGCTGTATGAGGGCTTTTTCAAATCACGTGCGCCAAAGAAGATAATCAAAAGATTGTTATTGGTTGATAATAAAATCGACCGGAGCATGGTATCGCTTAATATGAAAGAGTTATCATTTTTCAATTACCGAGGCCTGATTTTCGCCATGCTTTTGATTTCGAGTTACTACGTACTGGCACTATTACTAATAAAATAATATTCGCAATCAAACGGTAAAAGATATAGATATTGCTTTTTTGTCAATATTATGCTAATGTTTATATGTGTCAGAACAAATAAACACCTCAATAAATCCAAATCCCATCCCGCAAGAGTTACAGGCTTATCTTCCTGACGCCCATGCTGCAGAAGTAGCAGCTTTTGAAGCGGAATTACCGGCAATCGGCGATAAAATTATCCGTGCAGCAAACGGATACGAAACCGCCGTTTCAGATATAGGCAATACTGCCGCACACGAAGCTGAAACAGAAAATGAATTACGAGGATTGCATTTTGAAGCTGAGCTTGAAGATTTAGAGCAATTAAAACGTGACTATGCAGAAACGGTACCAAAAATAGTTGATAGAGAAATAGCCGCAGTCGAAGCATACCCGCGCGAAGTTTTACATGCTAAAGAAGATTTGCGACCTGGAGAAGATCCCGCAGAAGGTGATGGTGTTGCGGCCGAGGTTGCAGAATACCTGAGAGCCCCGAAACTGAATGAAGATCTTATTAAACGTGCAGAGCAACGAAAACAGCGTGGCCTTGATGATATGCAAGATATTATTGATGCAGCAGCCGGTGTTGATGAGTCTTATCACGATAGATCAACAGGCAACACTACAGCTGATTTTCATGACACAATTGATACTTCATCTAACGATTGGTTTTCAAGTGACACGCTTCCGCCGCGACCAGCACTCAGCCAACTCGCCGAAGTACAGAGACAGGCAAACGAAGTTAGCACAAGTAAGGATCCAGCGATCGACACTGCGCGTCTTCGCCGCAATTTTGAGAACGCGGCTATTGTCAATAATTGGTCCGCTGAAGCAGCTGCTGATATGTGGCAAAAAATGGCCCGCCGTTACCCACTAATGGCTGAGACTGGCCAGGATAGCTCACCAGAACTTATTCGCGATGAAAATGGACACGTAACTGGCGTAGATTTTGCTAACGATCATCAAAACCCTTATAAGCAGTCTGGCACCGATGGTCAATCAGAGAATCAATAGACCGATTACTAATTTTACTAATTATCCGGAAATAAAATAATGTCACTAAAACAAAAACCAGCAAGGCATGAAATGCGACGCGGAGGTGCCGGTACTGGCCCGAAACATAGACGGCCTGAGTCGACAAGAAAGAGAGTTGCGAGAACACTGAATCTTCGAGATATAGTAAAGGCGCATCAATACTATCGCAAGGATGCTACGGCTGGTCGTCAATCCGATGCAGTTCCGCACGTACAGGCTGAACAAGGTGATGTCCAGCAAAAACCAAACAAACCATCGCGGAAATTATTGAAAGCATCGAGTTATCTAATGGTCGCAGCCTTAGGCGCAGGTGCCGGCGGAGCGGGAGCTGAACACATCATATCTGAACGTAACCCATCGCCAGGGAGCCAGGCCGGCATCGCAAGGCAAGTCGGCGCGTTGGCAGCCGGTATATATAAATCATATAACACCGTGCATTTCGGCGGGGGATCTGGCAACGATACACTTCCCGGTAAAACTATCGGGGTAAGCGTTGCCCTCAAAGCAGGCGGCACAGAATACTTTCAGTTAACGAGTAAAAAATCGGCTCCCGGAATCGGAGGAATGGAAGTGCCAGACCCAACCAGCATCCGTAATGTGACCGCTATAATAACGCGGGCAAGCGGTGTTCGGGATGTCACCACATATTCCTTTTGGAAAGGCCAGTGGACGGTCAGCCACGAAATCGACGATCATGGGCGCACTAGCTTAACCGAAACGAAAGTTGAAGACGGCAGAACCGTAGTCCATGTATCAGAAACAGAATCAAACGGGACTGCGGATACGATAAGAGAAATCTCTGACCCTTCACAGATAGATGCAAGCGTCATTGGCATTAACAGAGGGGCAAATCAAAGTATTGAGCATTTAGAAAAGATCGTATCGATACCCTACCAACCTCCAAGGCTCAATAACATAGCTGTTTAAGTAAAATAGATTAGCTCGTAGCGCGGCGGCGGAAGTGGAGGTAGCTCGCGATTGTGCCGATGAGCGTGGAGCCCGCGAAGATTGCTAAAACGTTACCGGGACCGGTGTTGGTGAGCGTCTTTGGAGTGCTGGAGCTTGGGCTTGGAGTTGGAGTCGGTGTAGGAGTAGGTGATGGGCTTGGGCTGCTTGAACTTGGTGATGGAGATGGCGATGGGTGCGAATTAGAACTGGAGCTGCCGTTGGAGCTGCTCGAGCTTGGAGGCGGGGTCGGGCTTGGAGAATTCGAAGAATTCGGCGAAGGTGACGGAGACGGCGATTTGGAAGTCTGTTGCGAGCTGCTGCCATTATTACCAGAGTTACTAGTGTTATCGGAGTTGCTGGTATGGAAGAATACGAGCCAGATCAAAACTACAAGTCCGGCTATCAAAACTAGCAGAACTATTAAACGTGGTACTGAAACGCGCCGGGATGGCGTCTGGTAATCTGGTGGCATACGCTATTTTCTCCCTGTATGCCTAAATAATATACTAAACTATCAATTTTGTCGATTTAATTTTCTTAAAAAAATGAGTTAGACGAATAAAACAGGTACAGATCCTCTGGAATCCGTTATAAAAATTACTTACGTTTTAGTACTAGCTACCACTCCCGCAGCCTTTGCAGGCGACTGCGGAATACAGTGCGGCGGCGGTGTTTCATGGCCACCTTTTGCGCCAATTTCCGTTCCATCCGCTCGATAAAATCTTTGCGGCGTTCGGTTTCCTGGCTTTCACGCGCACCTTGGCGAACTAACGTAGCGTCCGTCATTTTTTTACGCCCTCCTTACTTGGCACTCACAAGTATGGACGAAAACGGGGCAACAGTAAGTTAAACAACTTACAATACATCAGTGACATTTGTCACTCAAATTATGAGATCAGTCTTCTTTCGCCAGCGCCATCGCGCCGGCAGCAGAAACATGCGGATCGGTCAGTAAATAAATTGGAACATCGTGGAGCATACCTTCCATCCATGATGCGTGATCTGGGGTACCGCGACGAGAAAATGCTTTTACTAGCCCGGTGTTTTCGGCCCAGTATTCGGCTAAACCGAGTGAAACACTTCCAGTAAGATAAATACCGCCCGTTGATCGGTAGGCTAGGGCGTAATCAGCCAAAACGTTGCCTACGAGCGTACCCATATTGTTCAGGATATCGTGTGCGGCCTGCATGTTTTTCCCAGATCCTTCAGTAGCGAATTCCACCAGCACCGCACCGATCGGCCGATCTTCGTCGACCGCTCGGTCAAGTGAAGCCTTAAGTTCGGGAGCGGATTGTAATTCGGGGCTATGTTCGACCCATGCGTTCATACCGTGTTTACCATTGATCGCAAGCTCGATTGACGGGTGGTCGTGTTTTTTGTAAAGATGCGCGAGATGCCGCCATTCAGCGTCATTATATGGCTGAAATCCGATGTGACCGC
>DATIJK010000103.1:0-6378 GCA_035478715.1 Saccharimonadales bacterium (SeqCode) | reverse complement strand
CGTCAAATGGTCTATGATTTAGCAATGAATGATGTTGCTGAAAAATTTTGGCTGGAGAGCGAATCGGCCGAACTCTACGAGAAATACCTTGTTCCCGGTTGGTTCAACGCTCTGACGGCCATAACCATGGATTATGTCGGTGATTTAAAAGGAAAGTCAGTATTGGATATCGCGACTGGAACCGGCATCGTCCCGCGTTTTGCTGCTAAAAAAATCGGCAAAAATGGCAAGATTGTCGGTATCGACATCAATAAGGGGATGCTGGCCGTTGCTGCGCACCTATCGATTCCGCATACAGAATTGCTGTTCGGTGATGCAACCAAACTGGAATTTGATGATGAACTTTTCGATGTTGTGACGTGCTCGCAGGGATTTCAATTTTTCCCTGACAGACCGGCTGCGGCCAAAGAAATGTACCGCGTACTTAAGCCTGGCGGACGAGCAGTCTTGGCAACTTGGAGTAGCTTGCCCGAAAACCCGGCACATGAAATTCTCGTGGCAATGATTGAAAAGTATTATGGCGTTGAAGCATCCCAATTCCTCCAGCCGCCGTTTGCTTACACAGATAAAATTTCTATGCACGATACATTCGAATCAGCCGGATTTAAAAACGTCCACGTCAAGACACATGGGATTACTTCATCATTTATGAACCCGATGGATTTTGTAACCGCGATGGTTGGTGCAACGCCTGCCGCCATGGCAGTAAAGCCCGAATCCAAAGAATACCCTGCTTTCAGCAAAGAAATCGCATCGACTTTAAAAGAAAAATATACCCACGGCAAAGGGATAAAATTCCCGATGCATTCCACTTTTATTGTTGCGGATAAATAATTCTAGCTGCAAAGTCCCGGTCGTCGTTTATGTTTCGCGCAACAGGCTAGCTGCATAACTTTTGATTAGATCAAATTCGAGATAATCGTGTGTGTCTCCCGGTATTTCATGAACTTCGGCATTGGTACGTGCCGTTCCGGCAATATACTGTTTGACTTCCTCGTAAGAGCCATACGGATCGTCGGTATGCTGCAATATAGTCATTGGAAATTCGGTCGCCTGCAACCACCTGTTGGCGGGCAATTGCTGATCGCGAATCATAATTAGCGGTATTCCGGTAAATAGGCAGGCCTCCGGACGTAAAATACCCAATGCTGTAGCTCTACTTACGAGCATAGTACCGGCGGACTTTGCAAAAATCATGAAGGGTGATACGTTTTCTGTTATTGCGGCCAATCGTCCAATCTCAAGGTCAAGGTCAATGTCGGGTGCTCCGCTTTCCCAGTGTGCGTAGCTGTGACGATATGTCTTTTCATACTGATGCGCAAGGCTGGCATCTACTCGCTGTAGCCACGCCTCGCTTTGCCTACCTGCTCCCGCAAAGAGTAGTAAATTCACGCGGGGAATTATAACATCAAAAGCCTATCTAAACCGTGTTTGGATTCCCCGTGTATCCCGCTTGTATCGTCGTGAACATTAGCTGCCGAACGTGAAGGCGTTTACTGTAGTTCCTTTGGGAACTGTTATGTCAAGCACGGCGCCTTTGGTGAAGACGGGCAAGTCAATTAGCCGGTATAATCGTGCGCCATCGAGCGGTACGCGGCCGCCTTCGGCCATATCTGCGCCACCACCGCGATTTTTAGTGACAGCCTTACCGTCGATTTTGAGAGTAACCGCACCGTCTTTCGGGCCATCCATCACCAGATAAACTTCTTTGGCGGAGAATTTGATTCGTAACACCGCGTTGTCAGCTTCTGAGTGCGAATCTTCAGCGCCGATCTGCCATATGCCGCCGAGCGTCCATTCGTCCTGGTCGATCTTATCCATCAGCGTGTAGCCGACTGCTTTATCTTCTTTGAACTGGAATACGTTCGCAAAATTGCGGCCACGTTCGTAGCCAAGGTATGTTTCGGGGGTCTGGCCGACATCAACCGGTACGTGCACCTGGCCCGACACAGTCATATTTTTACTGGTTTTAGCGCCCGCTTCCGCTAACAATGCCCGTATAGCCTTTTCAGTTTGGTCATACTCGCCTTCTCCGAAATGCTCGCGTCGAACCCGGCCATCAGCGTCGATAAGATAATGGGCCGGCCAATAATGGTTGGCAAACGACGTCCAAATAGCCATATCATTGTCCTGGACAATCGGGTAGGTCAATTTGTTAAATTTAACGGATCGTTCCACGTTTGCGGCGACTTTTTCAAATTCGAATTCCGGCGAGTGCACCCCGATTACAACTAAACCGCTATCTTTGTATGCCTCGTACCATGCTTCGATGTAAGGAAACGTGCGTATGCAGTTGATACAGCTGTATGTCCAAAAATCAATCAGGACCACCTTGCCTTTCAAATCGGCCAGTTTAAGCGGCGGACTGTTAAACCATTGCCGATTGCCAGCCAGCTCAGGCGCCCGATACGGTGCCACATTGAATAATCTCGCGTCGTCCATACTATCCATAGCCAAATCCTCCCTTATATTAATAATTATAGCTGCCGGTACAAGCAATGACAGAGTAAGTGTTCACATGGACCCAAAAACGGAAATTGCTGTTTAGATTATTTTTTGCCAGTTAATTTTCGGATGGCCTTAACAAATGCTGGGGGGCCTGGACGCTTTACTGCTCCCAGCTGTAACATGGCGGTCAAATCGTCTCGAACAGCCCAATGTTCACATAATTTTCCGTCTTTTATCCGGTACCAATGGCATTGTCTGGCTGAAAATTTTTTATTGGTTGCCGGTGCGACCCCGTTCAATTTCCCAGTATTTGTTCCTTCTGATAATACCCTTGCGACGACTAAGTCTCCGTCAGCAACAATTGCTTCGATTATCATTTTCATGTCCGGAAATTGTGCTTTTAGCCAACCGACTGTTTCTCGGGTAGACTGAGGGCCATTTACTTTACCCGGCTCGTCATTTCCAAACGGCGCCCAAGCATGCTCTACGTAATCGGTGGCAATTATTTCTTCGCAAGCGTCCAAATTATCGCCGCTAAGTAACTCTGTAAAATGTCGTTCTACAAGTTTTTTATTAGAGTCGAGCATGTCTGTCTCCCTCATGAATTATAATTTTTCAATCTAACTTATTATTGTCCTGGAGGGAGCAAAGAATCAACCAATTATTTCTTATCATTTTTTCCCAAGCTGTAAATTAAACAATTGCCGAGTAGTCTTTAAAACATTCAAATAAGCCTAAGATTTGCCGTTTAGATATTTCCCCGCAATGCTTAGTGCGAACGAAGGCAAGATAATAAACACGTCAATAAAAAGCAGTTTGATAAGTGTCTGGGTAAAATTGGAATCCGGCTGGTCTGGCCCAAAACCAGTCAGGACCATAAGTATCCCCAGAATACCGAAAATGACAGAAGCGACGATAAAAACTCGGGTAGCTATTTTTTGCATGGTTTTAGTATAACAATAAAATACCTGACTTTTTGATTAAGAGAATCATATTGTTTAAGTATGAAAATAGAGTAAATTCTTACTGTTCAACCAGCAATGTAAATCTAATTACTGCAGTCTTTGCGCAAGACGTCATAATTTTATCGCGAACTGTTATAACGAGAGGGGGTTATATGGCTGAGAAAACTACAATTGTTTTGGTGCATGGGGCATTTGCCGATGCTTCTGGGTTTGCTGGGGTTATTAAGGAATTAGAGACGGCTGGGTATGACGTTGTGGCGCCGCCTAATCCGTTACGGGGTCTTATTTCTGATGCCGAGTCGATTGCCGTCAGAGTCAAGGCGATCGAAGGCCCAGTCGTATTAGCTGGACATTCTTATGGCGGGGCAGTCATCAGTCAGGCTTCCGCAAGTCTGAATAATGTCAAAGCGCTCGTATTCATGGCGGCGTTTGCCTTAGATGTGGGCGAAAGCGGTGCTAGTGTGCAGGAACCGTTCCCTGCTCCGATGTTAGTGACGACTAACGCACCTACAAATTATGATGCACCAGGCGCGGCAGGCGGGCCGGATCTGTACATTGGCAAGGCAGGTTTTCATGAGACATTCTGTGCGGACTCGCCCGCTGACTTGGCCGAAATCATGTATGTAACACAACGTCCGCTGGCGGCGGCTACTTTATCCGAAAAAGCTACGGCCGCTGGCTGGAAAAAAATTCCCTCGTGGTTTTTGGTATCTGACAAAGATAACGCCATATCACCTAAAGCCGAAGCGTTTATGGCCGAGCGGATGAAAGCGACAACCGAACATATCGACGGATCGCACACGGCGTTCATTGCCCAGCCAACGAAAGTGGCGGCATTTATCCAAAAAGCAGCTGCCTCGTAGGTTTCTAGTTAAGAAGCCTTAAAGTAATTTAATGACGATGTGTGAAGTATTGATAGGCGGTTTTGGCGGGACGTAATATTAGCTCATCGTGAACGCCAAGTATTTGTGCTACTTTTACTCCTCTGGCCCTGAATTCTAATAAGTGCGTGTCAGTTGGGTGCGAGTAACAATCACGGTCAGTATATGCAAGGCCTACTGCAATTCCTGCATCACGCGCACCTATGGCTAACGCCAGAGGACTGCATGATGAGATTGCTCCACGTAAAAAGGGCCCAAGATGTTTGATTGGATGAGCGAGTGCTTCGCGGGCAAATCCAGTATCAATGCGTAAGGGATCATTTGTCTCTCGCAGATCTGCCTCGTTTCTATGGCGCAGATACGTTTGAACCGCTAATCTTCGACGGCTGCTCGCGAAAGGAGCATTAAATGCATGTATAGCAGCTGGATGTGAGCCTTGTAGTGCAATGAAGCCCGCCGAATGAGTAAAGACATCTGCGTTTTTAGTGATTTGATTTAACGAAACAGGATCAATCAGAGCATCACCAAGGGTTAAGTAATCGAAATCATCGTAGTTGAAATGGCAGGCTAATTCTGCAGCAACTCTTTCGGCAGACGACTCCGGATTAGCAAAGCCTGTAACTAACACCAGCCTATTCATGAAATAAAAAAATACCATAAAAATGATACTTTGACAAAATTTGGTTTAGCTTTTAGACCCGGAACATAATTTTTAAAAAGATTTGTTTCTGTCAAGTAGCTGGCTGCGGCGATGATTTGGCCTTACGTTTGCCGAGCGTAATGGCTATGAACATCACAAGGACGCCAATTCCAAGTCCAATGAATGTGTAACCGACCCGCTGCCACTCGGCCGTATGGCTTGTCGGAGTAAAGAGGTCGATCGCGAATAGTGCGCCGGCTGCCGTGGCGGCGGTGTACCAGGCATAATTCACAAAGCGGATTGCCCCACCATTCGCCAGTAAAATAAGAGCAGCCGTGATAAGTTCCAGTTTACTGTTAACTCCCCATAGAAGTGCTGCTGCCAATGCGGTACCGATAATTGTGCCGGTTATGCGCTGAAAACTGAATATAGTTGCCTGGGTCAGATTCGCCTTCATGGATAACATCGTGGCGATTGGTATCCAGTAACCATGTGACAGGTTTAAGCCGAATGGTATGGCTACCGCTATTGCCATGGCGATAGCGCGTATTACGGCGAAAGCAATCATCGGCTTTGTGAGCTTTCGCTCTTTGGAGTCGCTCGGTATTTCGGCGAAAAGTGGTTTTGCTGTCTGCCCATGAACAACCCAGAGGAAAACGGCAACCAAGACCCAAAGCGATCCGCCGCATAACCAGGCGAGCGTTTGCTCCCAAGCATGAGTAGAAATGTGACTTTGGTCAAAACTACTTCCTATGCCAAGCGCAATGATGAACCAAGCGTTGAGTAATAACGAGGTAGCAAACCAGTGCGCCCCGAACTTCAAAGTTAATCCGCTGAGCAAAGTAACTACGAATACTACTATCGTGATCCATCCCCAGCCACTGCTTGCTAGGTTATATCCCAAGACGGTGAGTATTGCGCCGCCGATACCAGCGACTGCCAAAGGGCCCGACCTCGATCTGAATGCGCCGCCGGGGTCGGATAGGCCTACGAACAACGTGCCGAATATCACGCTGAAAATGTAGATAGTATCGTGTTTCGTATAAAGGACGACAAAAGCTGCCAATATAAGCTCAAGTACAATCAACCCCAAAGAAGCGTTCTGCTTGTTGTAATCGAGCTTGAATATCTGTGCCAGCTGATGCATGTTGAAATACTTGTTAAAGTTGAATAATTCTAGCCGAATCGTACTTTCCATGGTGATTCCACCAAGTAATTTTCTATTGTACTTATGCTATAAATCTCTGTCTGTAAACATCATCACTAAAAAGATTAAGAATTCATAAGAAATTCATAAGGTCTCACCTTGAGAGGTGTTATTTCGTGCAAAATAAAAATCGTCAGTTTTTGCTGACGATCTTATTTTGGCTCCGGAGGCCGGACTCGAACCGGCAACCCTTCGGTTAACAGCCGAATGCTCTACCATTGAGCTACTCCGGAATAT
>DATIJK010000102.1:0-5898 GCA_035478715.1 Saccharimonadales bacterium (SeqCode) | reverse complement strand
CATCTATAAATCTGTGGACAAGGCTTTATTTACGGTGGAAAACTTGCTAGAATTAGTAGGTTAAATATTGTCAAAACTACTTTTCGGCAATGAGTGTAGGGGAAGGGTTTTACGCGGTTGCTTGCGTCGGATCTTTTCAGTACCATTAATTAAAAGGATTTCACATGCCAAAACGGACATACCAACCTAAGAAACGCCAGCGCTCGCGCGAGCACGGTTTCATGAAGCGCATGGCTTCAAAAGCCGGCCGCAGTGTGCTGCAACGCCGCCGCAACAAGGGCCGCGTTAAGCTGTCGGCGTAAAATTAGCTAATAGCTAGTAGTCCTTAGCTTTTGGCTTTTTGGCTACAAGCTACCGGCTAATAGCTTTAAACTAAAGATATGATTACGCGGAAGAACCGTTTTCACGGCTACGGATCGTTGAAACACGTCTACCAGAACGGCAAAGTCGTCAGGGGACCGTTGTCATCCTTAAAATATATACGGAATGAACGGCGCACCACCTACCGGGTCGCAGTTGTCGTCAGTAAAAAAGTACACAAATCGGCGGTAGTGCGTAATCGAATCCGTCGCCGGATATATGAGATCACAAGGCAGAATATCGCTGCCAACGAACCGTATGATCTGGTTATCACCGCGTATAGCGACCAACTCGCCTCGTTAACAAGCCCGGAATTGAACGGAGAGATTATTTCGAAATTGAAATCAGCCCATATTTTGCTAAAACCTAAGGAATCAGTTCCGCGTGGTATAGTTAAACCTAAGGAGACTACGTAGGAAACGCCATGTTCACGACGTTAATTGTCCAGCCGATTTTCAACTTGCTCGTGGCTATAGTGGCTTTGATACCGAGCCACAACTTCGGCATGGCGATCATCATCTTTACGATAATCGTCCGCCTGGCGTTGTATCCGCTATTGAAAAAACAACTGCACCAGGCGCGCGTCATGCGGGAGTTGCAGCCCGAACTCAAGAAAATCAAAAAGGCCACCAAGGGCAACCGCCAGCAGGAAGCCGTCATGGTGCAGGAGTTATACAAAGAGCGGGGGATCAATCCGTTCGCCTCTGTCGGTGTGTTGCTATTGCAGCTGCCAATCCTGATCGGTCTATACAGCGGTCTGCGAAAATTGGTTACCGATCCGCAGCAGCTGGTGTCGTTCGCCTATCCGTTTTTACAGCATCTACCGTGGATGCAGCATATCGCGCACAATATCAAGGATTTCGACTCAACGCTGTTCGGGATAGTCGATCTGGCAAAGCCAGCGCTCAGCCATAGCGGAGGCATTTATTGGCCGGCGATGGTCATCGTGGTCGCCAGCTGTATCATCCAGTATTTCCAGAGTAAGCAGCTGATGGCGAGCGACAAAGAGGCCAAAAGCCTGCGGCAGATTTTGAAGGGTGCGGGCAGCGGTAAGCAGGCCGATCAGGCGGACATAAACGCAGCCGTCGGCCGCAGCACCATATTCCTGCTACCGATAATGATATTCCTGTTTACGGTCAACTTGCCGTCGGCACTCAGCCTGTACTGGTTGGTTGGTGGCATCGTTGCATTCATACAGCAGACGATGGTGTTGCGCGAAGACACGACGGAATTGGAAGCCATAGCGGACGCACCGGGCAAAAAAGACAAGGTTTCGGATAAGAAACCGACTAAGAACGTAGCAGAAATCGCCGAGGCCGAAGTGGTTGCTTCGCCCAAAGTAGTAAAGAAACAAAAACCGGCAAAGAAGAAAAAATCCTCCAATAAGAGGAGGAAGAAAAAGTAATGGAAGAATCCATACTATATGCCAAAAAATTTATCGAGGACCTATTGTCCTTTTTTGGTTTAAATATCGACGTGTATGCTACCAGCAGCGATGACGAAGTCGTCGAACTGGACATTCCTTCAACGCATTTAAACGGGTTTCTCATCGGTCAGCGCGGCGAAAACATGCGTGCTATTCAGTTTTTAGTCAGCAATGCCCTAAAGAACAACGGCTATGCAATAACAAGGGTGAATGTCGATGTGGCTGATTATAAACGCCAGAGGGCAGACAGGTTAGCGCAGAAGGCCGAGGGCTGGATCAAACAGGTACGCGACACCGGTGAACAGATGGAGCTAAATCCCATGAACGCCGCCGATAGAAGAGTAGTGCACAAGGTAGCTGCAGAGCAGGGGATAGACAGCGATTCAGTCGGCGAGGGCCGTGACCGGCGAATCGTATTAAAACCTACAAATAAATAATTGTGTGTAAAATGCAAATTATTACATAGCATGTTCGCTTTTTGTTCACTATCGGGGGAGCGGGTTATTTTTGGAATTATGGGCTGACGGCTTTGGTGGCCGTACTTATTAATTTGATGTTTATTTTTCGCCAAGTGCTTGGCGGTACACGTCAAGCGTCTGCTCTGCCATTCGGCGCCACGAAAAAGTTTTGACGCGGGCTTTGCCAGCTTTTATAAGCTTTTTACGCAATTCGGGTTTTTTCAGTACATCGCCGATCGCTTTTGCCATCTCCTCAACTTCGGTCGGATCGAAATAATGGGCCGCATCGCCGTATATCTCTGGCAGACACGTTGCATTTGAGCTAACAACAGGGGCACCGTGGGCCATAGCCTCTAAGGCGGGCAGGCCAAAACCTTCGCTTAAAGAAGGAAAAACGTATGCAGCGCAATGTTCGTACAGCCAGCGCAACTCCCCATCAGATACAAAATCCGTAAAATGCACATCTGGAATCCCCTTGCGTTTAGTATCGCGCTCGTGCCGTCGATACAATGTGTCTTTTTTCCCTGCCAATACCAGATGCAGGTCGGGCCGCGTCTGTTTCAGTACGGCAAATGCTTCGATCAACCGCTCTAGATTCTTGTGCGGCTGCGGCCGTCCGACATACATGATAAACTCTTTGCCTTCAAATTCTTCCATCGGTTCCGGTTTGGCGTCGATAGAGTCCCCTGCTTCGTACGTTACCGTGATTCGCCGACTGTTGATGCTGAGCGTCCGCGCCACGTCGTCTTTGACGTATTCGCTCGGTGTAATAATTCCCTTTGACTTGCGCGATGCGATTACGTTCACCCACCGGTAGACCCACTGTTTGAACCTGAAAACATATTTGTTTTTGGTCGGATTGGCGAACCGTAGCGTTGTCAGGTCTTGAAAAGTCGTCACGATCCTTCCTGGGTATAAGATCGGCTGTTGTACCATGGGAAAATGAACCAGGTCAGGGTGCAATCTGATCAATTTCCACAATAAACCGGTCTGTTCCGCAAAAGAAAACTCCTTGTATTTGCAGGCTACTTTAGTAAACCGCTTGCTCGATGGGTTCCAGCCTTCCATGTCTTTCGGCTTCAAAAGTACCACATAGCGGTGCGACATATCGGTATCGACCTCTTGTAAATAATGCAAAAGCCGCTCAACATAGCGGCCGGTCGTGGTGCGGAGTTCCCGCGCATCAATAACTATCTGATTCATAGAGTTCTAAAGATACTATACCGTAACCGACAATATGTCTACTAATGCTTATCTGTTGCGGCAGGCTTGAAATTGTTCCCGGATATTCCATATCTAATGGTATACTTTATCTATCTAATCAGCGGTTAAAGGAGATTTTTAGTTCATGGCAAAAAGCGCTTTGATTACCGGAATTACTGGGCAGGATGGTGGGCATTTAGCGGAGTTATTACACAAAAAGGGCTACAAGATCCACGCTATCATCAGGGGGCAGCAGAATCCGCGCAAACGCGCCGTCCAGCAGGAATATCCATACGTTGATTTGCTGGAAGCCGATTTAACCGACCTATCTTCCCTGATACGAGCCATGGACGCTGCCAAACCTGACGAAGTTTATAATCTGGCGGCTGTCAGCCATGTCGGCTATTCGTTCAGGGATCCGATTCTGGTTGCTGAGGTTACGGGTAAGGGCGTTTTGAATATGCTCGAGGCCATCCGTTTGAGCGGCGGCGAAAAGACCGTCAAGTTTTACCAGGCATCCACATCCGAAATGTTCGGCGGGCTCGATTATAATCGTCCCAAGGATGGCTATGACGAAGATTCCCCTTTCCACCCGCGCAGCCCATACGGCGTCGCCAAACTGTTCGGCCATTGGTCAACCAAAAATTACCGCGAAAGCTATGGCATGTTCGCTTGCAGTGGCATCCTGTTCAACCACGCAGGCCCGCGCCGCGGACTTGAGTTTGTCACCCGCAAGATCAGTAACTCCGTAGCACGGATTGAATTGGGCAAGCAAAAAGACATCGTACTTGGCAATCTAGATCCAAAACGTGACTGGGGCTACGCCGGAGATTACGTAGAAGGCATGTGGCGCATGCTACAGCAGGACAAACCGGGTGACTGGGTGCTTGCTACCGGCGAAACGCACTCGATCCAGGAATTTCTGGATTTGGCATTCAAAGAAATCGGCATCGACGACTGGAGACCGTACGTCAAACAAGACCCGCAATTCATGCGTCCCGCCGAAGTCGACCTGCTGGTCGGCAACCCAACCCGCGCCGAAAAAGAACTAGGCTGGAAACGAACGGTAGACTTCCCCGGCCTGGTAAAGATGATGGTCCGCCACGACTTAGGCCTAGAAGAAGAAAAATCCGCGATCTAAGTGCTTAAATACGAAAATCTAGCTTGGATTTCTGGTTATGAATACCAGCACTTCATTGCGTAAACTATCACCCTTCGGGGTGACGACGCGTGCGTACGTGCCGATCATTGATCCGTCTGTTGCTACCACTTGGCCATTTTGCATTCCGGCAATTTCTTGTCCATTAACCACTGCTCCGCGTGGTACCATGCCACCGTTCCATGACAATAAATGGGCAGATTCTGCAGATGCCTGATGGGCTTCAAGCAGTTGGGCGATCTGAGCTTTAACGCCTACATCATCAATTCCCGCAAGCGGGAGATCATCGACGATTACTTCCGCCAGAGGTATTCGGGCGACATTCAAATCCTGTTCAACCGGCTCTAAGACTGGCACCGTACCTTCTGCGCCATTGATTGCCGCGGTTCTCCGTGCGGCATAATTGACCCTGGCCTGGCGGAATTCGGCTGAAGAACCGCCGTTAAATCGATTCATAAAAGCACTCATACTTCTCATAACAGTAGTTCGGTATTGTATAAGCGATGCGGCCTCATCGGCAGCCATCGGTGATTCTGAGATGATATCCTGAGCGAATTGGAGTGTTTCATCAAATCTCTGGTCAAAGTCGCCATCCGGCCATTCGGGATTTGCAAATCCGCCGGCCGGTGGCGTTTGCACGAAATCAGAAACCGTATAGCCTGTATATGCCCGCAATGCAGGATGAAAGTCCTGGACATCAGGACCGTAAACGTTTATATAAAAGTCAGTCGGATTTTCATCACTCTCCCGACGATATGTCCGCTTTAGCTCAATCGTGCCGCCGTCGGATGTCTGGAAGAAAAGTATCTGATCGTACCCATCAGGATAGAAGTTGGGCATTGTGACGACAGCGTCAGTAAAATGCTCAAATCGGCCGTTGATGAATGCTAGCATCCGATGGGCTTGGAATTCCTCGGACGTCATGCCTTCTGGTGTTGGGGTCGCCGGGGGTATTTCAGGTACGGCGACGACTTGTTCTGGTGCGGCTGCATTATTTTCGGCTTGGAGAAGATGTCGTCGTATCTGCTGTTCAATAACCATTCGTTTGTAAATTTCCAAACTGGTTGGGAAATCCCGGGGGGAGTTAAAAAGTTTTTGAATAGCGAGCGCATCGGTTACTAATTCTTCGGGCAAATTGCTTCCTATTTGAACTTCGGCAACACCGCCCTCGTTCGTGAGCGTTGTAATTACTGGAATACCGAGCAAATAGGTAGTAATGTCTCGAGATTCCCCTGGGGCTAAATCAACGCCCTCGAGGCTCTTAAACCAAAAATCTGCACCTGATTGGCTGG
>DATIJK010000101.1:0-38786 GCA_035478715.1 Saccharimonadales bacterium (SeqCode) | reverse complement strand
AACTAACTCATCAGCTTGATTTTTAGAGAGCCACATTGTCATAACTCCCTAGTTAATTGCGGACTTCGGCTTAGAATTGTTATCGAACTTGAGCCGGGCGATTAACCAATCTCGCGGCAAAATACTTAAAAACCAGCCGGCGCGCGGACCGGAATCTTTATTGATAAGCACTCGATATAACGCCGAGAACATAGCTTTCGGTTCCAAACCAGATTCATCTTTCATTTCGTACACTGCATTATGAAACCAACCGCCATCTGCATCCGCAGGTGCCTGAGCGATCTTATCACTCAATTTCGACAAGAACGTGCGTTCCTGCTCACTGAAATTTGTCGGGTCGGCAGTATCCGAGAGTTCGAACTTAACATCTTCCGGAGCCCGTTTTTGAAGCCAAGTATCTATAAATTTAAGCTCATTTACTATAGTTTCAGCATCTTCAGTCGCGACCTTAGAATATTCGGTACGTTTGATGACTTCAAGTGTCTTGTTGGCATCTTTGAGCGAAGCCTGATAACTTGTTACCAAAAGCGTGAATGGCACTCTGCTGACCGTTGATTCCTCTACGCCATATAAACAAAGCTCAAGCAACTGATTATCTTGTGCAGTTTTTTCGGGTTTGGCCAGCAATTCGGCAAACTCATCAAATAGACGCATTAACGTCTCGCCTTCATCAAAAAACAGTAATTTCTCTGGCCCGTATCTCAGTATGAAAAACCAGACAATTTCCGGTGGTAGCACATCTAGCAATTCAGCGGCGGTTATAGTGTCACCTGAGCTTTTACTCATCTTCTTGGTATCGCCGGTCCGATTTATGAAGTTATAAGGCACTGGAAATGGCGGCTCGGCACCAAAAACATCCCGTACGATTGCAACACCGGTATCATATGATCCGCCTTTAGTCGCATGATCACGGCCGAACGGCTCAACTTGAACGTTCAGGAGCCACCAACGTGCCGGCCAATCGATTCGCCAATTGAGCTTAACCTCGCCCGCTGCGTAACTTGTTACTTTTACACTTCCCTCTTTATCGACATACTCAACTAAATGTTTTTCTTTATCGATTGATTTGAACTGTCGGTTTTTAAGGTACCCATCTTCTAAGATTTGAACAGGCGACCACTGCTCATCGAGCTTGCGGCCTGAAATATCCTCAAGAACTTGGCGAATATCGTCGACATGCTCCAATGCCTTCTCAATAGCAGGCACGAAAAAACCTGCTCGGTATTTTTCATGCGAACGTACGACTTCCATTTGTAAATGAAGCTTTTCACCAGCTTCAAGTAAATCTGACAGGAAAAAATCAGCGTACGAACGATCGCTGCCATCTGGTGCCGGCACGTCGCACAGCGGTTTGCCGAGATATTTCTCGAATTCCGCCGGAACATCGACAGGTACTTTGCGAAAAATATCCAAATCGTCAACTATATGCAAATGACGAGATTTACGACCACGGCGTTTGAGCTCCCGCATAATTACTTCGGCAGTAAGCACCTCTCGAAACGTGCCAAGATGATATGTACCTGACGGCGAAACTCCAGAACTTACCACAATCTCGCCATCGGGGTGACGTCGTATCAGTTCTTCAACAATATTATTCAACCACTGCATAATTTATTTCCATCGTTTTCAAGCGTTACTTTGTGCGCAATTTATTATTGCGGATGGCTTCAACGCTTTTTACTTACTTATTCCTCTTCTTAAGTTATTGTACCACTGTTATTAATTTTAGTCGGTAGGTATTGGCACGTCTATACGCCATAATGCCACTCCCCGAAGTACCGTTACTACGTAATCATCACCGGCTCGTTCAACCCTTGTTGCACATACTGGTGCAACTTCGAGGCTCATATCTGCTTCTTCATGCATTTCGGCACCATAAATCAACTCCCTCGCAACAGCAGCCGCACCTGCATGTCTTGCCGGATAACATGCCGAAATTGGCTCACCATATGGTGGCAGCTGGTATCTACTAAGTCTCCATGCAACATCATCTGGCATCATGAATGCTTCTTCGACGCCCCTTGT
Source organism: Saccharimonadales bacterium (SeqCode) (assembly GCA_035478715.1). Classification (GTDB taxonomy): domain Bacteria; phylum Patescibacteriota; class Saccharimonadia; order Saccharimonadales; family UBA4665; genus JAICLK01. The sequence continues at coordinate 36,761 of DATIJK010000101.1, read as the reverse complement.
ACATTCTTGAACTGTAATCATTTTTTTCCTAAATTAAAAACTCTCCCGTGGATTTCTGTCGCAGTACCGGGAGAGTTTATTGTATGAAAATACGCTTCAGGTACTACGACCGAAGCTTCGACTTTGAATTAACCGAGTATGTATTTACAACCATAATGTCGTGCCAATTTTAACAGATACTAGATTATTTGTAAACAGATAGTTCATCACTAAAGACCGCCCTGCTCTTTCATGTAGAAATATAGGATTACAAGACCTGCGATGAAAGCAATTGCCGCAAACCAGAATATGGGAACATACGTAAAATACACGCCCAAACCGCCAACTAGCGTCAGAACTGAACCGACCGCCAGCTTAACGTCTTGATTTACCTTGCGTTTAGCCGATGTCGGTGATTTTGTAGACGGTTGTTTCCGCGGGGGTCTTGATTTCAATCTCTTCTCCTACTGATTTGCCTAGTAATGCTTTTCCGATGGGAGATTCATCGGAAATCTTGCCGTTCAGCGGGTCGGCTTCTACCGTGCCAACAACTTGGAATTCCTTGGATTTGCCGTTATTGCTGGACATTTTGACGCTGGAACCTAATACGACTTTGTCGTCGTTTTTTGGTGTAGCGATAAGCTTGGTGTTTTTAAGGATATGTTCGATTTCGGCGATTCGCTTTTCGTTGCGTTCTTGTTCTTGCCTGGCAGATTGGTATTCGGCATTTTCCGCCAAATCACCCAATTCACGGGCAGATTTAATGCTTTCAGCGATGGTGCTGCGCTTGGAAATGAGCGTTTTGTGCTCGCCTTCGAGCTCAGCTACGCCTGTTTTAGTCAAACTGAATAATTTTTTCATTACCATGTATTCACTCCTTTGCCGGCAAAAACGCGTACAAGGGTATTAAACGTGCCCATTATACCAGCGTTCCTTTACCCACTGCTATCTTTTTTGTCACTTCATCAATAGTCAGTAACACCGTGTCTGTTTCAGTGCGACGCTTTAACTCGCACTTGCCCTCCGCAAGTGTCTTTGCGCTCAGCACCAGCCGATATGGGATTCCGAGCAAATCTGCATCAGCAAACTTTTCCCCCGGACGCGCATCTCGTTCATCATATAATACCTCAATCCCGGCATCCGTCAAGCGCTTATACGCATCATCCGCAGCTTTAACCACGTCAGCCTCATCACCGAGACGTGCCAAATAAATCTTGAATGGTGCGATAGCCTCTGGCCACACGATGCCTTTGTCGTCGGCGAACTTTTCTACGATAACGCCCATGACCCTTGTTACACCAATTCCATATGATGCTAGATAAATCGGAAGTTGTTCGCCGTTCTTACCCGTAAAGTAAATCTTCATCGCATTAGACTTATCGGTGCCGAAATTGAATACATTGCCGACTTCAGCGCTTTTGATCTTTTCCATCTCGTCTTTGTTTACGCCGAGTTCTTTGACGGCCTCATCAAGCACTTCTTCGTTAACTGCGATGTTCTTTTCGCGATGGAGGTACAGGATATCTTCGCCGGCATCGCAAATCGTCTGGAATTCGTGGCTGAATTTGGTGAATGCGCCGCCGCTTGCGAATGTTACATAGGTGTCTTTGCCAATCCCAAGCCGTTCATACACTCGTTTGTACGCTTCAATCACTTTATTGTAATAGGTATCAAGGTCTTCGGCGGAAACATGCAGCGAATACATATCTTTCATCACGAATTCGCGGCCGCGCATGATACCGCTTTTGGCACGCAATTCGTTGCGTAATTTTGTCTGGAATTGATATACGACTGCCGGTAAGTCCTTATAGCTCTGGACGAAGTGCTGCATCATATCCATGATCGGTTCTTCGTGGCTCCATGCCAGTCCGATTTCGGTTTGGTCCTGCAATTTGGTCTTGAACCATATGTCCACGACTTTATCGTCCCACCGAGTCGTCTCCATCCATAATTCAGGACGTTGCAGGTTGGACATGATAAGTTCCCGCCCGCCCACGGCGTTCATTTCTTCGCGGACGATCTGTTTTATGTTTTCTAGTACGCGCAACCCCAGCGGCAGATAATCATAAACCCCGGCCATTTCCTTATGGATATATCCGGCTTGGATCAACAATTTAGCATTTTTTGACGTTTCATCAGCTGGAACCGTCTTGCTTGTTTTCGTGAATAACTGTGTCATTTTCATATTTGCTACTCCTTGGGACTTATTCTGAAATTTTTAAATTACTAACAATGCTTCGGCCAGCGGGCCGGGAGCGCAATATGTGCGATATATGAGTAACAAATACGCATTTCAACGTAATTGTACCCTAGAGTGCACCATAATTCCACAGTTGCAGTTCAGTTTGTTCGATTTTGGCACTATTTAGTGGGTCTGCAGAATAAATAAGCTGACAAACGCGATGAAATTTTTGAGCGCATGCACACCCATACCTGGCACCAATCTGCCGGTTTTTTCCCGCAAAAAACAGAGTACGAACGATAGGATGAACGTATCGATGCCAGCAATCCAAAGCAACCCGCCGCCACCCTTGCTTTCCAGCAAATGCGGTATCGCAAATAATATACTCGTTGCCAGCGTGGCGATGACAAAACCGAACTTACGTCGGAATCCCGTGAATGCGAAACCGCGGAACAAAATTTCTTCCGTTATCGGGGGTAATATGACCAAGCTGATAAATGTCATCGACAGCTGCAACACCGACGTTGCATCCTGAAAACCGATGTCCTGTTTTTGGTTGAGATTAAGCGACGGAAATACCTGCTGAGCAACTGCGACTAAAACAATGTACGCGACAAAATATGCACCGAAACCGATGAGTGCAATCGGCACATCTTTCAGCCTGGGTTTGAGCAGCCCGATAACTTTTACCGCTGCCTTGTAATGACGCAACAGCTGCAAGACGGCGACCAATATGAGCGATTCAACGATAAGCGTAAAAATAAATTGTGCTGCAACAGATGTATCAAGCCAAGCATTCGTCTGTTTGTCTGTCCAATGCTGGGTTGCGGCGTATGCCAGTAAAAGGACTCCGACAACGACTTGTGCAGCGACCCAAATAAGCACCGGCCACATTGTTGCAGCTACCGGCCCCCAATATTTTGGAGATTTTGAAATTTGAAGTTTGGTGCCTGGAGTTTTCGGCTCGCTTTCAGAAGAAGTATTTGTCATGTAATTCTTCACTATAAACTAAAAACTAACACCTTTGAACTTGCTAGAAAAATCTTTTTACATCAACTATGGTAATCAATACGATCAATCCCAAAAGGAACGCGAAGCTAGTGCCATAAACCCAGTCTTCGACATTGCGCGATACTTTTTTGTGGAACAGCCGCGCAATCAGTGTCACGAAAATCTTGCCCCCATCCAGAGCCGGAATCGGCAGAATGTTCATAATTGCCAATGTCAGTGAGATTATCGCCACGATCATCAACATCAATTGCGGGCCAAGTGCGCTGCCGTCTTTGAGGATTACGAATATTCCGACCGGGCCCGAAACCTGGCTGCTAGCCTGGGTCTGGCCTTGTTTCCGTTCTGCTGAGTTTCCGGTTACGATACCTGCAACGGCGGATCCCAGGCCTTTCAACGCCGAGCCGAGGCCCTGGAACGTCAACAATGTAATCTGTTTTGTTAACCCCAGCGCGACTATAGGCGCCGACCATGTCGAACGCTGTAAGGAATAGTCCGCCGGAGAAATGCCCAGATAGCCTTTGGGATTGCTGGTATTTTTACTGTCTTGGACGACCTTTTTAGTTAGCAATGTCGTCGTACCATTTTGCGTCTGACCGGCACGCGTGTAAGTAACTACCACTTTTTGGCCCGCGAAATCTTTGGTGATATTGGGCAGATCGTCTGATGATGTAACCTGCTGCGCTTTACCCGGCTGATTTACTGGCGCTATCGCCACCAGGTGGTCGCGCGCTTGCAAACCCATCATAGCGGCGGGCGAACCTTTTTGAACATCGCCTGCAAGAACGTCATTTCTTGTGACAGTCGTATCGCTTTTGACCGTGTACTGATTGGGTATCAGCTTTGGCATGCCAACCCAAGCTAAAATAGTAAATAACACCAGTGCGACGGCTAGGTTCATCACTACGCCGGCTACCATTATTTTAGTTTTTACGCCCAAGCTGGCAGCGCCGAACGTACCTTTGCCCGTATCGGCATCATGCTCGCCTTTCAGACGTACGAAACCGCCGAGCGGCAGCCAGTTCACGCTTAATATGAATGGTTTATCGCCCTTGGTTTTGCGCCCAAAAGCCCGCGGCGGAAAACCCAGCCCGAACTCTTCAACATCAACGCCGTTGCGGCGCGCGACAATGAAATGCCCCCACTCGTGTATCAACACCAGCCCGACAAATAGAACGAGCCCAATGATTAGTAAAAATACAGCCATGTTTCAAATAATTATAAAGCGTTTAGTGATTCACGCATAGCACGTAGTTACACGCTTCTTCAGCATTGGCCCAGTTTAACTCCCGAATCTACGGTTACGCTTTGCATAATCAGCCAGGATGCCATCGAGCGCTTTCTCATCAAAATCAGGAAAGTATTGCGGGGCGAAGGCAAGTTCGCTGTATGCGGATTCCCACAACATGAAATTGCTCAACCGCTGCTCGCCTGACGTACGGATAATCAAATCAAGCGGCGGCACATCCGGAGCATATAGATGCTCCGATATCATTTCTGCCGTAATTTCTTCTGGTGCTACACCTGATGCAGCAATTTGCTTCGTAGCTTCTACAAGTTCTTGCTGCCCGCCGTAATCAAGACATAATAATAACGTCCCGCGGGTATTATTTTCGGTGAGTTTTTCGGCATCGTGTATAGCCGTAATGAGCGATGCGCCAAGTTTAGCTTTCGAACCGATCACCCGGATGCGAAAACCTTCGCGATGGAATTCCTGTAACTCATGTTTCAATACCCACCGAAGTAATTTCATCAGATCGCGCACTTCCTGCTGGTCGCGTTGCCAATTTTCGGTCGAAAATACAAATGCCGAAAAATATCGTATACCGTATTTCAATCCGGCTTTGCATAGAGTTTTTAAGTTTTGATAACCGCGCCGGTGCCCCTGCGCAATTGTTACGCCATGTTCACGCGCCCAGCGGCGGTTACCGTCGACTATCAGGCCGAGATGCGTCGGCACTGCCAAAGAGTCAGTATTTTCCATTGTCTATCAATTATATCGCGATACTACAAATATGAATCAGATGGTTAGCAGTTCAGCTTCTTTATCCTTGGCGATTTTGTCTACGGTCTGTTTTTGCTGCGCCATCAAATCATCAACCTGTTTTTCGACGCGCTTCACATCATCTTCGCTCAACGATTTATCCTTTTTGGCAGCGTCGGCCGCTTTCAAAGCATCGTGCCGGGCATTACGCATGGAAATCATCGCGTCTTCAACCTTTTCACCGATTTGTTTGGCGAGGTCACGGCGCCGTTCCTCGGTAAGCGGCGGGATCGGCACGCGTACCACGCGCCCGTCGTCTGTAGGGTTTAGTCCAAGCGTTTGATTGTTGCGGATCGCTGCCGCGATTGCCTGCAGATTGTTTGGATCAAAAGGAGTGATTTGCAATAATTGCGATTCCGGTGCAATTACAGTAGCCGTCTGGTTCAATGGCATCTGAGACCCGTAAGCTTCGACCATAACGCCATCAAGCATACTCGGATGCGCTCTTCCAGTCCGCAGTTTCTTAAGTTCATTCTGCAAATGCTCAACAGCTGAATCTATTTTTTTCTTAACCTCGTCAAAGATTTGATTAGGGCTCATTTCGACTCCTGATTATCTTAAAGACAGTATACGGCGAATATCTCTTCGGATAAAGTGCGTGCATTTTTATATAGCATCATTGACACTTTTGCGCGACTATCCTGTCATGAATCTTAAATTATATATTTCTCTAATCACGGTTATTGGGATTTGCCATGCAGCGCGAGCAATTCATGCTCAATACCAACTCAGCTAAGATGTCCGCATTTACACGGTTATCAATACTTTCGCCCAAATCAAGATCCAGTGGCTGAAGTACGGATGCTATCGTCGACTCTTGCCCGCCGTAAAATCCCCAGCATTGGAAATAATATGCAATTCGAACAACCGGATCGCCCAATTCGGTCATCCGCCTCCAACAAGTGCGGAGCTCGCCTTGGCAGCCATCAGGCAATGCAACGTTATCAGCTATTCTTATGTGCCAAGGCGTTTCGGGTGATGAGCTCATGCGCAGACTAAGGTATCTTACGAGATTTCGCCGAGTGCCATCCGGTTGAAGCGGCGGACAACGATATTTTCGCCGAGTTTGGCGATATGTTCTTTGACGTAATCACCGACGGTCTGGTCGGGATTCTTGATGAACGGCTGGTCCAGCAGGCACTTTTCGGCAAAATGCTTTTTGACCTGGCCTTCGACGATCTTGTCGACCATGTCAGCCGGCTTGCCGTCGGCTACGGCTTTTTCTTTGAATTCAGTTGTTACGCGGTCGCGCTCTTCGGCCGGCACTTCATCGATACTGACATACTCCGGTGCGCTGGCAGCGATGTGTAGTGCCAGGTCATGCGCCAAATTCTTGAAATCATCAGTGCGGGTTACAAAATCAGTTTCGCAGTTTACTTCTACCAATACGCCGATACGGCCGCTGTGCACGTATGCTTCAACCAAACCTTCGCGGGCTTCGCGTTCGCCTTTTTTCTCGGCTTTGGTCAGGCCTTTTTTGCGCATCGCTTCCAATGCCTTGTCGAAATCACCGTTGGTCTCTACCAATGCCTTTTTAGCATCAGTGATGCCCACGCCGGTTAATTCGCGCAATCTTTTGACTTCGTTAAAATCAACGGCCATTATTTTGCCTCCGGTTTTTTAGCTTCGTCTTTGTCGGGGGTTGCCTTTGCCCGTTCACCTTTGCCCGCTTCGATTGCCTGCTTTAGGTAATCTGCCATTAGCTGGATGGTTTTAATTGCATCGTCATTAGAAGGAATAGGGTAATTTACCAGGCTCGGATCCGCATTGGTGTCGACCAGCGCGACTATCGGAACGTTCAATTTGCGAGCTTCTTTTACTGCGTTGATGTCGTGGTTGACGTCTACTACGAAAACCGCGCCGGGACGAGCCGCCATATTCTTGATACCGCCATACAGCGTGTTCATCTGGTCGATTTCTTCTTGGAAGCGTTGCACCTCGAGCTTGCTGTATTTATTGGCCAGCTCGCCAGTTGCCATCTTGGTTTCTAGGTCTTTCAGATATTTGACCCGACCGCCGATTGTCGGCCAGTTGGTCAGCATACCGCCGAGCCACCGGTTCGTGACATATGGCATACCCGTATCTTCAGCTAGCTTTTTGATAATGTCCTGTGCCTGGCGTTTCGTACCGACTAGCAGAACCTGCTTGCCGTCGCGTGTGGTCTTTGTTACGAATTCCAAGGCATTTTCGAGCCCGTCGACCGTCTTGGTCAGGTCGATGATATGGCTGCCGCCGCGTTTGCTATGGATGTACGGCGCCATCTTCGGGTGCCAGCGGCTTGTCTTATGGCCGAAATGCGCCCCCGATTCTAATAATTGTTTGATGTCTACTTCTACAGTAGCCATAAATAAGTCCTTCCTTATCCTTGATCTTGAGCCGGATACCTAGCGAGCCCTGCACGGGTATTCGCAAGGAGGATAAACTCCCGACCTGCTTAATTATTGTGCTGTTATTATACCAATCTTCTCGAAAATTTACAACTTTACGTATTGACTGACCGACATACTATAAGTTATGAATTATCAAATGTTAACTTTTTTAACCCCGCCGCATGAGTTACTCGATGCCGCTAGCCCGGACGGACATACAGGAGCTGTACTGGCTTATTTTGAGCCTCGTTATGAAGCTGATGCTGCCCCTGACGAAACGCAACCATACTGGAGACCGCGACCAGGTGAACTTGACCAACGCCTATCAGCAGATCCCAGAGATTATCCAACTACGATACTGACCTCGAAAATTCTTAAAATTATCCATGAAACTAACTTGTTCCAGTTAAATCCGCGAGTCTTAGAGATTGGTGGTGCCGAGGGGCTGGAAGCCGTGCGTTTCGCACTAATGGGCGCGCAGGTTGATGTTTGCGAATTAACTAAAAACGGCGTACGTAAAACCGAAGCACTAGCAGAAAAGTACGGAGTTTCTGACAAAGTTCGAGCGAGACGTTGCCCCGCTCAAGAATTACAACTAGAAGACGGCGTCTATGGCCTGGTACTTAACCGCGGCGTACTCGATTACGTAAAAACTGCGCGTAACAAACGCGAGATTATTCGGCGTACTCAGCTAGCAACCGCACCCGGTGGGCTGCATGTATTCGCGGCATGGTCAGAAGACACGCAACCAGTGGTTCCATGCCATAGTGAAGTAGAAATGTATCCTGACTATCAAGGAGCTATATCACTCGCAGAATACCGAAGGCCTGGCTGGCAAATCCTATTTAGTACGTTCGAAGAAAAACCAGACCACAGTCACCGGGAATGTGCAGATCAGCCACATACGCATACTCACCTCAAACTAATAGCACAGCGTTTAGGTTCCGGGGCCCTGATGGACAGTGGCATGTCCAACTTGCAGGCGATCATTGCTGCTTAATTAGTTGCAATAGACTATTCAGGCTCTGACAAGTTGCTTGGCTTGGGCTAGCGCGGTCATGCCGACCAAATAAATAAAAGGCTCGTGCGGATCTTGCACGTATTCACCGGATAAGTAAAAGATCGGATTAGTAGGTACGATTTCAGCTGAGCTTGCATGCATCGCAGAGTGTTCTCCTTGGGATAGCGTAGTGCCGTTCAGAAGGCTGACACTAGCGCTGATCCCTGATGTTGCTGCTTCAACGGTTTTTGCGCCAAACCGAATCGCCCGCGCAGCCCGAACCATTTCCCGTTTTGCTAATTCAGCTAATTTAGCTTCAGCAATACCCGCAGGCATCTTCAACAACCCGCTGATCGTGAAATAAGCTCCCGGCACAAGCGGGGGTGTATATGCGGTAAGATGCAGCATGCCTTCTGGCAAATTGTCTGCAGCGTAATCGGCCCGAATCTCATATGCCAGTGAGCCGATAATCTTGTTCAGCAATTGCATGTATGACATTTTTTCATCATGCGATGCTTTTCCGATCATCGTCGCGCGGACCGCGAATGCCAGCTCCCCATCAGCATCATTCAATATGTCCAGCACGCCGTAACCTGCGCTCCCACTTTCGGAAAGCTTGTGAACTTGAGCCTCTAATTCATCATTGAATTTTTTAGCTTCCGTATACACACTTTCAGACGCCGTTACGACTAACTGGTGCGTTCGACGCCCGGAAATTCTTGTATCGCGGAATTCAAAACCCAATCCTTCGGCCATAATTTCATCATTATATGCAAATTGATGTCGATATAAAGCTGCGTTAAGTGGTTGACCAAACGCTAACAGATGTGTATACTGTCATTTCGACTATGAAAAAAGGATTACACCCAGACAATTACCGGCTCGTAGTGTTTCAGGACCTGAACAACGGGTTCACTTTGCTGACGCGCTCCACCGTTGCCAGCGACGAAACCATCAAATATGAAGACGGCAACGAATACCCGTTAGTTAAGATCCACATCTCCAGCGCATCCCACCCGTTCTTCACCGGCGAAGAACGTATCGTTGACATCGAAGGCCGCGTCGACAAATTCAAAGCTCGCGCTAAAGCCGCAGAAGAGGCCCGCGAAAAGCGCACCGCCGCTGCCAAGAAAAAGGTCGCCCGCAAAACTGCCAAAGCCGAAAAAGCCGAAGCCAAAAAAGCTCCAGCCAAAGCCGCTAAAGAATAGCTACGATATATTTCAAACCGTCCATAAGCACTCTGCAGGACGGTTTTTTGTTTGTATACTTTAAGGAATAGCTATGGAAGAAAAAGAAAAGTCATTACGGTCTGAACTGGCGGAACTGGAAGAAAAACTCCAGGATCCGACTATTTTTAGCGATAAAAATTATCCACGCATGGCAAAGCGCCGCAGCGAGCTGGAAAACATCGTCGGTTTATTCGACGAAAAGCAGAAGCTTCTTAGTGATAAATCATCAGCCGAGGAGTTATTGGGCAGTCCGGACGGCGAACTGCAGGATATGGCGCGGACAGAAATCGAAACGATTGAAGGCCAGCTTAGACATAACGAGTCGAAACTAGCGGAAGCGTTAACGCCAAAAGACCCGAATGATGAGCGCGATGTGATTATCGAAATCCGCGCAGCGGCCGGCGGTGACGAGTCCAGCCTGTTCGCCGGCGAATTATATCGGATGTACGCTCGCTGGGCCGAGACGCATAATTTCAAACTGGAACTTTTAAGTGAAAGCCCGAATGAAGTCGGCGGCTTCAAGGAAATAATCTTCGCCGTCCGCGGTGTCGATGCTTTTAAAAATTTAAAGTTCGAGGCTGGCGTCCACCGCGTGCAGCGCGTGCCGGTAACCGAAAGCCAGGGCAGGATCCACACCTCAACCGTAACGGTCGCAGTCCTTCCCGAAGCCGAAGAGTCGGATATCGAAATCAGCCCGAACGATTTACGGATCGATGTTTACCGAAGTTCCGGCCATGGCGGCCAAAGTGTTAATACGACCGATTCGGCTGTCCGTATCACCCACTTGCCGACCGGCATCGTCGTAACTCAACAAGATGAGAAATCCCAGATCAAAAACAAAGCGAAAGCCATGGGAGTGCTACGGTCGAGATTACTGGCGATGAAAATCGAAGAAGAACAGAAATCCCTGAGTGACGCCCGCAAAAAATTAATCGGCAGCGGCGACCGCAGCGAAAAAATCCGCACCTACAATTTCCCGCAAGACCGGATCACCGACCACCGCATCGGCTATTCCCGAAGCAACATCCCCGGCGCCCTCAACGGCGAAATCGACGATCTGATAGAAAAACTCCAAGCCGCCGAACACGAACTTATAACTCAGGATAATTGAATATGCCGCTCTACTACATCACAGGTTCCGCGGGGTCCGGCAAGTCTTCCGTACAACAAGAACTAAAACGGCGAGGCTTTTCCGCTTATGACTCAGACGACCCGGAAATTGGCAGTGCGCATGATAATAAGTCAAATAAGCCCGTTGCTATTCCGCCGGTAAATCAGCGCTCACTAGAGTGGTTTGCGCAACACAATTGGAAAATTTATCCGGATGCCATCAATCGGCTTAAAAATGAGTCGCGAGATAAGATTATTTTCCTTTGCGGAACCGCAGCCAACGAATACGAACTGCTGCAAATGTTCGACGAGTCATTTTATCTGGACATCGATGATGTGACGCTTCAAAGCAGGATTAAAAATCGTGATGGAAATGACTATGGAAAGTCAGAGGACGAGCTTCAAGTCATACTCGATAAACACCAATCAGCTAAGCGAAAATTCGAAGAATCCGGCGCGAAAATTATAAATGCAGCCCAACCACTTAAAAGAGTCGTTGATGAAATTTTAGAGGAAATTAATCGATAGATTATGGGGAAATATTTGATTACAGGACGCGGCGGTTCCGGTAAATCGGCAATTTGCGTTGAACTGCAGAAACGCGGCTTTCCAGCGTTTGACACCGATAGAATTCCTGGGTTTTGCAGATGGGAGGACAGGAAAACTGGTGAACTGACCGTAGTCGATCCGAAAGGATATATCGATTTCAAGAAGATATCGTGGGCCTGGCAGGACGACGTGCTGCAAATGCTCTTCAAATCCAATAAAGACATGATACTGTGCGGATCGTCTTCGAACCAAGCGGATTATTACAGTTTATTTGATAAGATTTTCGTTCTGGTCCTCGATGAAAAAACACACGCACACCGGTTAAAAACGCGCGACTTTGACTACGGGAAAAATCCGAAATTACAGCGCGAAATTATTGCCAGGCAGCAAACGTTTGCCAAGAAAATGATCGACGACGGCGCCACGCCGATTGATGTGACGCAACCGATTGAAAAAGTCGTAGACGAACTTCTATCGCTCTGCGAAATACCGGCAAACGTGACCCAGAGGCCTAAAAAATGAAAGTGCTTGTAACGGGTTACCCAGGAACTGGCAAATCATCCGTTGCGCGCGAATTGAAAAAGCGGGGACATAACGCTTACGATACTGAGGGAATGCGCGGCTACATGCACGCCCAAGACATTGATACCGGTGAAAAAATTCCGATACCAACGCCTGTACCGCGTGGTTGGTTCGACAAAGTCGGGAACTACAATTGGGACATTCCGCGAATTGCAAATCTGCTTGCATCGCATGAAGATGTGTTTTTATGCTCTTTAGCCGACAATCAGCAAATATTGTACGACGTATTTGATTTTATATTCCTGCTGACACTTGATGATGTCGAACTCGAAAATCGCCTGCGTTCACGAATGACGACGAATTACGGAAAAAACTCTGGCGAGCTCTCTGATATCATGACATTTCACCGCCGTTTCGAACAAAGCTTACTAAATCTCGGTGCGATTGAAATCAAAGCCAACAGGGGTATCATCGAAGTTACCGATGAAATCCTGAGCTTTACGGACAGATGATGACGGTCGAGCAGTTCCTGGCAGAAAATACTCGAAAATTGGACGCATCAGGGGTCGGCACCGCCCGGCTCGATATCATGGTACTTTTGGAAGATTGTTTGAACAAAAATCGTACTCACCTGCTCGCTCACCCTGATCTAATACTGAGCAGTGAACAATTAAAGTGGTTAACATCGCGCGTAACTCGACGCGCCAAGCATGAGCCGCTGGCATACATCCGCGGTAAGTCCGAATTTTACGGCCGCGAATTCATCATCAACAAAAATGTACTCGAGCCGCGTCCTGAATCCGAAACGATGATCGATATGTTGCTCAACACACAAAATTTATCTGTACAGCCAGCGATAGTTGATATCGGCACCGGATCGGGCGCACTAGCAATCACAGCCAAGCTAGAATTGCCGCAAGCTACCGTTATGGGTATCGACATAGACGCAAAGTGTCTTGAAGTCGCCAAAGCAAACGCTAACAGGTATAAAACCGACATCGAATTCAAAAAAGGCAGCTTACTAACTCCGCTAACTTCTAACTTCCAACTAGTAAGTCCAGTTTTTCTACTGGCAAATCTGCCATATGTGCCTGATCATTATCAGATCAACGAAGCTGCTGGCGCCGAGCCGCGTATAGCTATATTCGGCGGCGAAGATGGATTAGATCTTTATCGGCGCTTTTTCGGCCAATTGGACAGCTTTGATCGTAAGCCCGAAGCAGTGTTTACCGAATCGATGCCACCGCAGCACGATGCGCTCGCAGATATTGCAGAACAATTCGGTTTCAAACTGGCCGCAACAGATGACTTTATCCAGAAATTTATTAGGGGTTAGCGTTTAGGGGTTAGGAGTTTAACAACTAAGCCCTGACCGCTGAGCCCTTTTTAGTTGTTTGGGGCGGGCTCTAAAGTGGCGTGCACAGTCTTCTGTTTACCGTCACGAATGATTGTCAGTGTCACTGATTCACCAACCTGGTGCTGGTCAAGCTGAGAGGTCAGCCCATGACTTTGATCGATTTTTGTGCCGTTTACCTCTGTTATCACATCACCTTCCTGTAACCCAGCTTTATCAGCCGGACTGCCGCTTACTACACCTGCCTGGCCATTATCTTTATCGGCCGGCAAGACATACGCCCCGGTGGTGGTTTTCAGATTGAGTTGTTTAGCGTAATCATCAGTCAATGTAAGGTAGCGGACCCCCAGATACGGCTGCTCGAATTTACCGGTGCTTAGTACGGTGTCGATCAGACCTTTTACATCATTGATAGGAATCGCGAACCCGATGCCTTGCGCATCGCTGGCAACAGCGGTGTTGATACCGATTACCTGTGCGTCACTATTAACTAGCGGTCCACCGGAGTTTCCCGGGTTGATTGATGCGTCTGTCTGGAATAGATCCTCGAGATTCTCGCCGGATCCCGACCCGCCGTCGCTAGCTTGGACTGATCGCCCATAGCCGGAAATTATCCCCGACGTCACCGTGTTCTGGTACTGGCCGAGCGCGTTGCCGATTGCTACGACGCGGTCGCCGACCTGCATCTTGCTGGAATCGCCAAGAGCCGCCGGCACCAAATGTTTGCCCTTGGTATCGGAAATTTTTAAGAATGCGACGTCCAGGCTGGCAGTCTGCTTGGTCCGACCGATTACTTGGACGTTATCGAACGTCGTGCCGTCAGACAAGGTAACGCTGACACTTGAAGTCCCATCTGGAACTACGTGCCGGTTAGTGACGATTACACCGTTAGACGACAATATAATTCCGGTGCCCGCACTTTCTTGCTGCTGGGGTTGCGATTGCTGCCCGGACCCGAAAAAGTCAAAAAAGTCACTGGAAGATTGTTGGGACTGGCTCGTTACATTAATTGAAACTACGCTAGGACTGACCGATTTTGCTATGCTCGAAATCAGATTACTTTCACTCGATACGACCTCTTTCTGCCTTGATGCAGTCAGCGATGTATCATCTGATCGGTGCATTGAACCCAGCCAGCCGCCCAGGAATCCGAGTGACAGGCAAGCGATTAACAGCAAGACTACGCCTAAGTATTTAGCGCGGTGCACATGCTCGGGTTTGATGTTCGATGGCGATACCTTGCGGAAACTCTGTTGCAAATCCGCTAACGTCGTAGCTGGCTTTGCTTTGGTCTTACTAGCCGCTGCTGCCGGTTTTGTTGCAGGTGTCGGTGTTGTCTGTGAATTTTTTGCAGTTTTATCTTCCGTTTCTGCCATATTGATGTACCCCCATTTTAAAAAAGACTTCTTAAACTATTTTATGGCCCCAGTTGGAGAGGGCTAAGACGATAGCAACGATAGCAATCATGATAAATATGAATTGACGGCGCATGACCGTAGATAACTTATCGAAGTGATCCAAATAATACAGCGCACCAAGACCGTAACCAACAGCCACTAACAGCACGGTTGGTTGCGCAATCACACCGTAAAACAGCAGCCAGTGTCCAAGCAGCCACACCAGTGCCGCGCCGAAATAGCCCCACATATATGAAAGTAGCTTGGCGTACGGCTCTTCGAAGCTGTCGAAGAAATGCCGTGCTGACAGATAACAGACGAGTGCCGTAATTAGTACTATTTCCCATAAGGCGCCAGCAGCGCCGGCGTAGAACAGCGCGGTCAAACCGGCCAGAAATCCGATGCTAGCCTGAACAGAGGTCATCAATATGCTGGACCCAGGTTTGATGGCCACCAGCCACACCGCATATAACACTGCCCAGATACCTTGCCAGAATGCCAAGTCGGTATGGGTCATTAGGAGCAATACGGAAAAACCAACAATCAGATCGATAGAGTTGGCTCTGATATTAGCCGGCCAAAATCTGGGTCTTACAGCAAACATACGCCACTTACTTAACAAGATAAGTATGAATGCCAGCTGAATAAAATGCATCCGGACCAGCACGAACAGCGTAAGCGGCAACAATATCAGCAGCCCCAAATGTACGAAATAAGAAAAACCATTAGCTGGTTTAAGCTTTGTAGCTAGTTGTCTCATTGCTGTCATAATTATAGCAAATTGCATCGAATTTCTTATTTCAGTGCTATAGTTGAAAATTAATGGAGACTAATCATCTGACCCACAACGATAAAATGCCGGCCCGAAAGCACGGCGGTAAGCAGAAAACAAAGGATTTTCTGTCTATAATCGTCGCGCTGGTGGCGGCTCTTGTGCTGGCTTTCTGTTTGATAAATTACGTTTTTCAATCTTATCGAGTTGACGGCCCGAGCATGCAGAATACTCTGCACAACAATGACCATCTTATTATCTGGAAAGTGCCGCGCACCTGGGGCCGCATCACTGGCCACGATTATATCCCTAAGCGCGGCGATATAGTGGTCATAAACGAACCTGGTCTCGGTAACGCTGGGCAAAGCAAACAGATAATCAAGCGTGTTATCGGCCTGCCCGGAGACCATGTAGTGGTTAAGAACGGCAAAATTACCGTTTTTAACGATACGAACCCTAAAGGTTTTAATCCTGATGCGACATTATCAATTAAAACTTCATCGTACACTGACAATGAAGCAGACGTCACGTTACATGCCGGCCAAGTGTTTGTCATGGGTGACAACCGCAGCAATTCTACCGATTCGCGAGTTTTTGGTGCAGTAGATTCCAAAAATATCGTGGGCAAATTGGTCTTGCGGGTGATGCCTGCGAATCAATTTACCAAGTTTTAATATCGCCCAAAAATGTTCCTCGGCAGATTCTGAATGTATGCTGAAAACCTTGTAATTATTCACTATAATTTTGATAGTTTTATCTAAGCAAGGCCACACAATGTGTGCTATAGTTGACTATTGAATGAATCCAAATCAACCAACACCGCCGCCTGCTTCATCGGTGGGCCAGCCAGGCGGCTCTGAGCCGGTGACCCCTGGAGCGCCCCCATCACTCACACCCGTCGCCGGCGACGGGCAGTCGTCTAGCTTCAAAGACATAATCTCTATCGTTGTCGTACTTTTGTCTGCGTTGATTCTGGCTTTCGGCTTGATTTCGTTCGTCTTCCAGTCATACCAAGTTGACGGTCCAAGCATGCAAGAAACTTTGCATAACGACGACCACCTGATCGTCTGGAAAGTGCCGCGAACATGGGCCCGCATCACTGGCCACGATTACGTGCCAAAGCGCGGCGATATTATCGTCTTTAACGAGCCCGGACTCGGCACCTTCGGCCAGGCTCAGGACAAACAACTTATCAAACGCGTTATCGGTTTGCCCGGTGACCATGTGGTGGTCAAGAATGGCAAGATTACCGTCTATAATACTGCGCACCCGCTGGGATTCGATCCTGATACGACGCTCCCGTACCACAACACCGTTTACACAGCCGGTAATGTTGACGTCAAACTTACTGATCATCAGTTATTCGTCTGCGGCGATAACAGGGGCGACTCATTGGATTCCCGCGTTTTCGGTCCGATTGATACCGGCAATGTCGTCGGTAAATTAGTAATCCGCGTATTACCGATCAATAATGCCCAATGGTATTAGCCAGCGCCGGATATTTCTTCAGGACGTCTTGCAACATTTCAACCGGGAATAACGCTTTGCAATTATTACGGGTGTCTTCCGTTGAATCGGAAGAATGTATCCGGTCATCCCGGTAAATCTGCGCCTGGATATCATTCCATACTTTTTCGTCTGCAAACTTTCCGCGGTGATTTACCCAATCATCGAATTCATGGGTTTTTTCGAGTTCGCGCTTGAAAGACCAGTGCCAGCGGATCGTGCCTTCGGTGTCGGCGTTTCCTTTTAACATCTTCATCCGGCCGTGGACGTCATCGCTGCCGCCGATCAGCATTGCAACCGCCGGAGAGTTTTCTAGCGACAGGCGCATCGATTGGTAAAACGGCTTGTCTTTTATATTTACATAAATCGTGTCTATCTGTTCACCGGTGAGCCTAAAAATAGCATGGACCGCCAAAACTTTCAGGTCATATGATTTGAGCCATTCGGTCGTCGTTGTCACGATATCGAAATTTCGGTCTTTGCTCAGTTGGATCGCGTCCCATTTTAGTAGGACGACGCATGCTTCGGTTATATCATGTGTGGGATGATTTGTTTGAAAATTTTCGTTAGTATTGTTATTTGTAGTGTCCATTATCCTAATTGGCTTATAATTTCGTTTAATTGATCGTCTGTCTTGAATGCGATTTCGATTTTGCCGCCTTTGGCCGTGCGGCGGATTGAAACTTTGGTGCCAAAACGTTTGGCCAACCGTTTGGTTTCGGGCGTTTCGGTGCGCATGCGTTCATGCGTTTCTTTTGATTCGCGGAATCCATCTTTGACGCTAACCGCGAACTGTTCGGCCTGGCGGACCGACCAACCATGCGCCGTGATGTTCTGCAAAAGCTGCTGCTGTTTGTCGGGCAGGCCCTTGAGCGACAATATCGCGCGGGCGTGGCCTTCGGTAATTTGCTTTTCGCGCAGTGCAATTGTTGCCTCGTCCGGCAATTGCAAGAGTCGCACAATATTGTGGACCGTACTGGTCGCTTTTCCGAGCCGCTGCGCCACGATTTCATACGTCGTGCCGAGCTGTTCATGCAGATATTCGATCGACACGGCCTGCTCCAGCGGCGACAAATCCACTCGTTGCACGTTTTCTATCAGCGCCAGCTCTAATTGCTCGAGTTCTTTCGTTGATCTGACTATTGCCGGTACTTGCGCCAGCTTGGCGTGTTTGGCAGCACGCCAGCGGCGTTCGCCAGCGATGATCATAAAATTGCCGTTCTGCGTCTGTGTTACGACAATCGGCTGCAATATCCCGTATTGCTTGATTGATGCGGCCAGATCCTGGATTGCCGAATCTTCAAACTCTTTGCGCGGCTGATATTTATTTGGCATCAATTTACTGACTGGAATCTTTTCGATCTTGTCAGATTTGCTTAATAACAGCGCATCGTCAAAATTCTTCGGTAGCAGCGAGTCGAAACCCGTACCAAGACCAGTCTGTTTAGCCGACACGATTTTTTACCTCTTTTGATAATTGTTTGTAGGCTCTGGCGCCTTTGCTCCAGTGGTCGTGTTCGTAAATTGTCTTGCCAAAACTCGGGGCTTCGGCCAGCCTGACATTACGCGGAATCACGGTCTTGAACAGCTTATCACCGAAGTAATTACGGATTTCGCCCAACACTTGGTTCGATAAACTCGTACGTTTGTTGTACATCGTCACGACTACGCCCATCAGTTCCAAATCGGGGTTGAGCGTTTCGCGGACACGTTGGATGGTGCTTAGCAACTGGCCAAGGCCTTCGAGCGCGAAATATTCGGCTTGTACCGGAATAATAACATCGGTCGCGGCTGTTAATGCGTTAACCGTAAGCAAACCGAGCGACGGCGGACAATCGATGATTATCAGATCGTATTCGGCATCTTTTAAAGCATCTTGCAGTTGATATTCGCGGCGATCTTTATTAACAAGCTCGACTTCGGCACCGGCCAAGTTACCGTTTGCCGGTAGTACAGCCAATCCCTTAGATTGCGCCTCATGCACGGTATCTGGTAATTTTACTCCTTTGCAGAGGACATCGTAGGTCGTTTTGTCGAGTTTTTCTTTGGGTATGCCGAGCCCGCTGGTCGCATTCCCCTGCGGATCCAGGTCCACGAGCAGTACTTTATACTCATTGCTTGCTAGTTGGGCAGCAATACTAACGGCAGTAGTAGTTTTGCCTACTCCGCCCTTCTGATTTGTTACTGCGATAATTTTTGTTGCCATACCCTCTTATACAATTCCTTGTCCGTGAAATTATAACATTTTCGGTGCATACACTTCCAAATATCCGTGATTTTTGATATTAGCGTTATTAAACTAGTATCATGCAGCTAGTTGTATCCGGCCGGCCATTTTTGCTAGTGTGCAGATTAAGCACAATTGTTGCACCTCCCCTGCGTCGCAATAACTTCAGTATTTTACGACGCTATGCAATTTACCCACTCTTCAGCCAATTTCTAACTAAAAAGGAATCCCTAATAAACTGGATCCCCGATCTAGTCGGGGATGACGGCATTTTTAAGCGACATTCGGACATTTTAACTTTTACAAACTATAAATCGCCTAGGACGTCCATATTTGGGTGCAGTGTGGTTGAAATGTGAGCACCGAAGCGCAGCGTACTTAAGGGTACGTGAGCATCAGAGCGCAGCATTTCGGCCGCAATGTACCTGAAGATGGACGTCCCTACTTACGCAATCTTGGTGATTTTGATCGTAGACTGTCTTTGGCGGTGGCCTTTTACCTTGTGCACGCGCTTTTTAGCCTTGAATCGGATAGAAGTGACCTTATCGGCCTGTGTATCGGCCTCAATGATCTCTGCTGTTACCTTTGTGCCCTTCACTACTGGGGTTCCGACCTCTGTTTTATCGCCGTCGATGACGAGTAATGGTTCGAATGTAACGGATTTGCCGTCTGCTTTGAGTAGCTCGACCGTCACATACTCGCCTTCGGTAACAAGGTATTGCTTGCCGCCGGTGGCGATAACCGCTTTTTTAGATGTATCTGTAGTTGCCATAATTGTTCAAGCAGTTTAACAGATTACGCCTTCTCTGTAAAGAGTCGCGGCGGATTAAACCATGCGGATGGCGTATGCGATCCAGTATTGATCCTTGAGAGTTTCAGTCGAATTTATCACGATTAACAGATTGTCTTTGACGAACGCAGCCGTCTGCTTGCCGCCCTTCTGCGTGCCCAGATAGATCGTCGTGCCGTTAGCATCCAGCGTTTTACCGGTTGCGCCGAGCTCTTTTGCCGCCTCGGGCATCACGCTTGGATCGGCTTTGATACTTGGCGGTAGTTCGCGCTCGCTGACAGTCAAGATATTGCCACCAAGGTTATCCGGGTATGCAAACACCGGATTGTCGGTTTTTTCGGTGCTGACTTTGTACCAGCCGCCGTAGTCGCTGGCGGGCTTGCCATCCCTGGTAATCGTCTTGAAGTCAGGGCTGCCCTTGTACTTCTGTGTTGATGGGTCGAGCTTGCCTGAATCCAAGTTCAGCGTGCCTTGGTTACTACCGGTCGAAGCGTAGTTCGAATCTGTTTTTTTGTAATGATTCGAAATTCCTTTGTAGATGACGTAGCCACCAAACAGAATCAAGATTACGGCGGCGATGCCGGCTACAGCAATGATGACCGGCTGCATAGATTCGGACACACCGCTCCACCGTCCGCTGGCGCTGTTCAAAATTCGTTTGTGCAGCTTGGGTTTGGGTGCTTCTTCGTGCAGGAAACTCTCGATTTCGGCTGTTGTGTGCGGGTCAGCTTTCGGCTTGCTTGCCTGTTCGCCAAACAGCTCGGTTTTTACCTTGCGGTGGGCTGAAGATAGGTTAGTTTTGGCGACGCCAACCAAACCGCGCTCTTTGCGCAGCTGTTTGCGCTCCAGGCGGCGTTTTTCTTCTTCCATCGCATTAGCAAGCCCGATCTGTTCCTGCTGCGCCCAGACTTTCCCGATATCGTCATCTTTTTGGACCGGCTTGGACGTCTTAATCCGCCCGTCAAAACTACGGCTAAACCGTATCTTAGCCCGCTCACGCCGTGATTTACCTCGACTATAACCATCCGTCATATAGAAACTAGTATACCAAAGCTCAAGCGGATTTTACTGGATTTTAAGTCTATTTCACTGCCCTGGCGAAATCTATAGCCCGCCACCATGCCCGACACAAGTGCTACCATGGCTGTCGCTATTGGAGTTATCCGGACAAATGGTATTCGACCAGGTGACGTTGGTAAGGGTGGCGCCATTGAAATGGGCGTTATGCAGGTTCGCGTTGGTAAAGATCGCGCCGGTCAGGTTTGTGTTCTGCAACTGTGCATTATTCAGATTGGCGCCCGTGAAGTTGGCATTCGTCAAGTTAGCACCCTGTAACTGGGCATTGCTTAGGGTGGCGCCAATAAAGTTCACATTCTGGAAGCTGGTGTTTTTTGCTTGCACGTTAGTGAGATTGACGCCGCTAAAGTTAGTATTGTCGAATACGAGACCACCTATCTGAACCCCCTGAAAGCTCCCGCTGCTATTAGGACTGACCGCGATGGTAAACGATTGCATAGACGTTTGATTATTAGCATTCGTAACCGAAAGATTTATTACGTACGACCCAGCGTTAGCATAGCTATGCGAGCCACTGACAGTACCAGGATTACTACCAGATGGATTGGTGACAGTACCGTTCGAAGTATTTCCATTCTCCCCCCAATCCCATTGCGCGGTATAAGAATCTGGCGCACCCGGAACAGTAAACGTCGCAGAAGTACTAAATGAAACCGATTTACCAACCGTAGTCGGCGCGTTTATATCGCTTAGCACGGGCGCCGAACTAGGTACTGCTACATTCCAAATGACTGCATCTGCGCCCAAATTTGGAGTAGCTGGATTGAAAGTTGTACCCAATATTTGACCGTTATCGTTAATATCATATGCAACCGAATCCGCATCACCACTAAAGAGTGCGTATCCCACTAATAATTCTGGGCCAGACGACGAAGACCACACAATTGCCCCTTTTCCTGTATTGCTGATAATTTGTCCAGCGTTGTTTATCCCAAAAGCATATCCCCCATAATTTGAAGGTAGCCCAAGCTCATTTTGGAGGCTATGGTCTACACCATCTGGCGTCCAATAAACTGGAGTATGGTGTGAACTATTTGGGTCATCAGGACTTTGCCCAACAATTATTCCGCTATCGTTTACTCCATACGCCTGACTGTCACCGTTATCGCCAATAAGCGTATTCAAATCTACAAATCCGGTCGTTTGGGTCCATTTGTATGCTTGAGCGCTTAGACCAACTACCTCACCTAGGTTATTCAGCCCGTTAGTGTTTACATCAAAACCAGGCTCCTGACCCTCATCAACCATACCGCCAGTCGGTGTCCAAAGGAACATGTGCGCGCCGCCAGTTCCTCCGAATTCCAAATTTCCAACGACTACATCGTTATTATTTATATGATATGCTTCAGAACCTAATGTCCCCATATCCCCTAAATCAACAGGGGTGGAATTGTGTATCGATACAAATGCGTGTGATACGTTACCCGGAAGACCCGCTATTCCAACTATATCGCCCGCATCATTAATGTCTGTAATGCTTGAAGTTATAGCACCAAGTGGTGTATCAATTTGCGAGGCTAGATCGACTAAACCTCCCGCCTGAGTCCAAAGCAGTGGATGGTTAACATTTCCTACAGCTTTGTTGCCTACCACCACCCCGCTATTGTTAATCGCTTTTGGCTGAAAATTGCCAATATCAATGAATCCGCTGGTGGCACCAACTTTTGCCATCCCAGCAAATCCAGTCATAAAAGTTAATGAAAATAATAAAGTTACCCCTAATGAAATATAGGAACTTATACGGCGACGCATGGTTTCTCCCTCCACTTAAGCCTTACAAAGCTAACAATACTCTCAATATTTTTTGGTAGCAATAAATAATGATAAATATCACTAAGAACTTGCCATTAGCGGTGTTTTCGCGGTAGATTGGTGGGTATGCAGGGGGATTTTGAGTTTACTGACGCTCTTTTGTCGGCCAAGGCTAAAGAGACCGATAAAAAGCGCAAGAAACGGCGGAGGATTCTATTTTGGTCCGTGATCGGTGTACTAATAGTAATATCAGCAGTATCAGGATTCCTACTATGGAAATTCAGCCCCAAGCCAGCAATTTCCAGCTCTATCCAGAAAGAAGCCGGCTACCCACTCTACTACCCCAACCCGTTACCAAACAACTACACACTGGACAAATCATCGATCAAATACAGCAACGGAATCGTCTCGTACACCCTTTCAAACGGCGGCAAGAAGATCACCATTCTCGAGCAAACAGCTCCGCAACAGCAGCTGGATCTGCAAAATATGGCTGGCTTCTACTCACTTCCAAGCAAAAATGGCCAGACAGTCAGCGGCATAGTCGCCGGAAAACCAGTCGTAATCGTGAATACAAGCACCACATTAGTAAACATTACCGCCGACGACAAATCCCAAGTCAAGACAATCAACAATCTAGCAACATCACTATCGCAACTTTAGCACAGGTAATTTTTCAAGCATGCCCAAAATTTAACTGCTCTATAGCATTACTGTACCGAATATTCGATGAAGCTATTCGCACAGGTACGCGCTATCTTAGTGGATTGTGCAGAGAATTCGGCAAACTGGTATTTCAGCGTACCGCTTGAGTTAGGTTGTACACTGAATTGTCCCTGGAATTCTCTCTTATCGGATGAACTTGCAGCGGCACCCATTTGTGTGGCAGCAGCTGGGAATGTCGTCGTGCTACCAAGTACACCTGAGCTCGATAATGCCGCATCATTTCCATCTGTTGTAGTATATGAGCCTATAACGTTCTTTACCGCAATAGCTGCCGGGAACAGGAACTGTCCCTTGTAGTCACCTGTTGTATCGGTACCCGCGTAACATATGTTGAACTTGACGTTATAGACATTACCGCTTGTCACCGCGAATTGCAGTGTATTATCGTCTGCGAAGGTGGAGCTGTTCGTCACATCCTGGTTAGCCGTCTTTGTAACAGTAATCCACGGGCTCAGACAGTCGCGCCATGCGCTGGCCTGGTAGCAACGGAATTTACTCGTATTAGAGTTGTAGTACATCCCGCCATTGACCCCCACCGCTGGATCACCAGATGTGTTCTTGGTGTCGAGCACCAGCTGCACTCCTATGGCATCAGCTGTTGAGCTGCCGATGTAGATATCGTTATTGGTAGAGTCCACTTGGAACATATTCGTAGCGCTGGAATTCTGAATCACGAACTGCGAGTTGGCATTGGCAACGCTGCGGAAGTTTGCCGAGCCGTTACTGGTCAGGCTGAACAATGCGTTCGCATTTGTATCCGTCACGCCGGTAGATTCTACATTTGCGTAGATTCCCAGAATAGCATTACTTGTACCATCGGTAGCACCGGATGCTCCCCAGTTTGTCCAGTTGGGCAGCGGGTCAGTAATGGTCTTGCGATACGCCGTAGTATTAGTACCACCAGCGCCCAAACCAGGCCATTCCGTACCTGCATCGCTGGTCGAGAACGATAGCCAATAAATAGTACCGTTTATTACAGGAACTGCCGAGTCAAGCTGTATGTTCTGCCAGTAATACGTATGGTAGTCGCAGCCGGACGTTGGTGCGCCAGTAATCAATTGGGTTGTAGACTTTTTGCCAAGCAAGTTACCAGGCAAGCCAGCGACTGAATCATCGGCGAAGATCGCGGCAGAAATGTTACTGTTGCTATCATTCTTACAATCTATTGCTACGTTAATGTTTGTAATGCTGCCCGTAGCCGTGGAGGTAAACTTCGTTGCCATCCAGTAATGGTTGTTGCCTGAATCAGGTGTATCCGCTACATCCGTGGAGAAGTTTTCACCCAATACTGCGTTGTACGTTGCCGCATCCTTTGAGTTAATGGTGAATGCGTTGTTGCTAGTGTCTATTCCTTCGTAGAAGCTCGTAACGGAATTCTGATATTGAATAGTTGCGTCGCCTGTGCTGGCTTGTTTTATGGTTTCTATCGGTACAGCGGTGCTTGAATTAGACTGCTGAATCTGCAGGGCCGAGCCGGTGGCGTTAGTGTTCGACTGGTTGATGTTTACGACGTTGCCAGTGGTGTTGCAGGTACCCCCGGTGTTCGTACAGCTGTCCGTAAAGTTTGCTACCGAGCCGGTAATGTTGGCGCCACCACCGCCAGCCACATCACCCTCGAAGATGACACCCCAGTTGTTTGAATAGCTGCTAGCAGTACTCTGGTTGGCGGTTGGCGTGTAGCTGGTGCCGCTGGCCAACGATGTGTTGCGAACTATACCTTCGAATCCTGATTCAAGCGCAGTACAGGTGAAGTTCACGGAACAGTTAGCCGTAGTGTACGTGTTCTGCGGATCTGTCTGGCCAAAGTACGCCTGGTTGGTAGCGGTTGCCGATAGTGTCGGGTAAATAACGTCACCATTTGCGTTTCCGGCGAACAAGTTGTGGCTGCTGGAAACGATGTTCCAGGTCGGTGAGCCTGAGGTGTGGTAAGAATCCCATGTTTCTTCGTTCAATACGTTGTTTCCGGCACCTACACAGCTTGTTCCTTGTGTAGTGTATGAGAAGTTATTTGCAGATGTACTGGAGGCCACAGCGTACCAGAGTTCATTGACATCGCTATGTGTCGCATCTGTGCTCGTACCTATCTTCGTCCAAGTGCCTGCACTCGCATACGTAATACTGGCGGTTGAACATGTGGTCCGGGCATATTCGATCGACCAGAATATGATATCGCCGCTCGCTTGAGGCGTCAGAGACTGCGCGCCGATCAAGCCGGTAGCGTGCTTGCCCTGCGGGAAGCTGCCGCTGGTAGAGTGCGAAATTGCGGCACCGGACGTACTGACATTAGCAGTGGCTGACCGGCTGATGTTCAATAGCTGGCCGCTGTAGTTACCGCCGTTGGTGGTTATTGTCGGCGTGGCGGAAACGTTTAGCGTGTCATTGAAGTTCGAGGTGCCACCAACGTGCAGGCTATCCTGCAAGTACAGGCTGGCAGAATCACCAGTGGCGACGCTATCAACCGAGACATCGTCATAGTATGTCGTGGATGTTGCGGTCGTGTTGGTGTCGCTGCCGCCGATAGCGAAGTTAGTGATGCTGCCTGTCCAGGTACCGTTGGAAATGTTTATGGCATTGCTGTTCGTAGTCACCTGTGTGTTGTCCAGGAACACCTGCAGCACACCGTTCGCACCGGTACCAGCCACATACTTGACCTCAAGCTTGTGCCACGTACTTGTCGACGGCGCGGTGCTGGAGCATGCGGTAGCAGCGCCATTATTGTAGTTGTAACAAAGGTTGCCGCTGGCGCCCAGGTAGACGAACAGGTGCTTGGTCGTACCGGCAGAATCAATCACGTCGGTACCAAAGTCCATCAACGGAGTCGGGTTATTAGTTGTTGTCGTGTCGAAGTAGGTGCGGCCAAACAGCGTTGAGCTAGGAGCGATCGGCGTCTGAGCGTATGCACCGTGGCCACTGGTATCGTTTGCTTCAAAGGCATATTTGCCATTCCTAGCAGTGGTCGATACTACATAATTTGTAGAGCTTGGGGAGCTGGCAGTTCCGCCAACACTGGCCCACATGTTCGCGTTGCCGGTTTCGAATGTGTCGCTGAATAGCCGCCCTGCTCCGCTGGAGTTAGCTGCGGCGCCTACGTTTAGATCAGTCGTAGAGACGATTTCGTTTGTGGTATCGGCGACCAAGACGTTCGTACCAGACGAATTCTGGACCTGGAATCCGGTAGTAGAGTTTGTGGAAGTCTTGAACAAAGTGCTACCGGTGCTGCCGACACTACCCACCGTTGTACCTGCGCCGTTAACAAGGTCAAGGATGTCACCCGTACCAGCCGCATTAGCTTGCAGAACGCCTGCAACGGAACCACTGTTTGCAGCCTGGACGTTGAAGTTTGCCTGCTGCGTGGATGTAGAGTTGTTGATCGATGTACCCGATACGTACGCCTGGAATACGGCGGCAGTCGTATTAAAGGTGGTGTTACTGGCCTGCGTATGCGTGGGTTGATATGCGGTGGTGCCCGATACGTTCGGATTGTAGGTGACCATATCGTTGAATGAGGCCTGCGAAGTCGCGAAGTAGCTAAAGCCGCTGGTCGCGCCTGCCGACGAGTTGCTCGATGTCTGGCCGTAGCCGTAGTACAGTTCGCCGCTGGATTGCGGTACCATGCTTGGATACGTTACGGTCGCGCTGGACCCATTATTAGTACTACTAAGATCGACACCGTAAACCGTATTAACATTTGCACCGGTAGCCGTGAATTCGTTAGCTACTATTTCGTTAACACCTGCGGCAGCAGAGTACGTTATCGTAATGGTACCTGCACCGGTAGTAGTGACCGTTCCGAACCAGATTTCTGATTTGTGCGTAGTACCACCGCTACCGCTGTTAGTAACTGCGCGGGTCCAGGTCGTGACACCGCCGCCACTTATGCTGCTTACAGATACCGCGTTCGTCATCTGCGTGGATACGACCAGTAGGTTGCCTTGGGTTGCCGGCGCGTCAGCCAATGTCGTGATGCTGGTACCACTGTTCTGCCAGTCGTTAACATGGGTGATGCTGGTAAATGAACTGCCGCAAGCTGTGAATTGCAGCGCTGTACTGGTCGATGTCGAACCGCTGGTCGCAGCCAGACAGAGGGCACCACTTGCGCCGGTGGTTGGCAATGCCAGAGAGTACGAGCTGCTGGTAGTGCCTGCGTTTAGCGTTACTAGGTTCGCGCTTGAGGAGTTAGCGAACTGCAGGTTGCCGGTTAGCGTGCTGGCCTTGCCCAATGTCACGTTGTTGTTCAGCGTGTCGACATTCAATGTGCTGTTGCCTGCCTGGTTAGCTACCTGGAATGCGGTGGTAGAGTTGACCGAGTTCTGGAACATGGCCGGCGATGAAACGACACTGTCAAGGGTGATGGCGCCACTGCCATACGGTGTGGCCGTGCTGCCAGTCTCGAGCTGTACAGCGTCGATGTACCATGTGCTGGTGGCGGAGTTGGACTGGTTGATCTGGATGTAGCCGCTGGTAGTCGGTGTCGTGGCCGAGGTGAGGCCCGAGCATGAGAACCTGGTCCAACCGCTGGCGGAAATGGTCGTCGTGGAAGTCGGGACACAGGTGCTAGTGGCGCTGTTGTCCGGCGAATATGTCGCTGAGAATGTTGGAGCCGTACCCGAGGTCCACAAGGCGTAGAACGATACCGTGTAACTGGTGCTTGCGGTGGTGACGATCGGGTTGAGGTTGTATTTGGCTCCAGAGGTACCGGCACCAGTTATGGCTACCTTCAATGAGGCATTGCCGAGATACGCCTGTGAAGTGTCACGCGTGATCGTAACCGTGCCGCCGCCGGCCACCGAGGTCCAGCCGTTACCGCCGCCGATGCCGCCGATGCCGGGCTCGAACCCGGGGTTCGCCAGTATGTTAGTGTCGGTGGTGTCGATGTTCATCACATTGGTGCCCGATGCGTTTTGCACCTGGAAGGCGTTGGCGGACTTGGCTGACGACGATACCTGGAGCGGAGAGTTGATCAGACCGCCGAACAACAGTGCGCCGACACCGAACTGAGTGGCGCCATTTCGTGCAATCAGTTGGACATCGTCGATGTAGAATGTGTGCGAAGTTGTGCCGGATTCACCGATGGAAATATTGGTCATCGTGCCGGATGTCGAGGTAAAGGTACAGGTGTAACGCTGGAAGCCTGTTATACCGACTGTAGTGGAGTTCAGGGTGGAGTTACAGGTGTTGGACAGCGTGATACCGTTCACGACTACACTCAGGTCGTTAAAGGCGCCGGTAGAAGAAGTATCAGCGGCCATCGCATAGAAGCTCAGGGTCCAGGTGTTGGCACCGGTCGGTGTGGTAGTGAATGTGTTCAGGACCGCACCGCCATTTGCCGTGGTGCCAGTGACAACCGTTGCACTGTTGCGGCCGTCATTGCTGAAGCTCGAGTTGGTGTTAACCGAGATGCTGGCGCCCGTACCCGTGGCAGTCCAACCGGTTGGCGTGGTGGTCGAGGTACCAGAGTAACCGCTGTCGAAGCTGGGGTTCGTGACACGGTTAGAATCAGTCGTGTCTACTTCCAGAACATTGCTGTTATTGCTGTTCTGTATCTGGACAGCGGATGCAGAGTTCGCCTGCAGCAGCAAAGCGTTACCGGCGCTATTGGTCGGTGCGATCAGGACATTGTCGCTGAATGTGCTCGTGCCGGCCACGTGCAGGCTGTCTTGTACGTAGGCGCTCGCTGAATCACCGGTGGCAACAGTATCCAGTGCGACATCATCGTAGAATACGGTCGCAGTTGAGTTTACGTTCGTGCCAAGCGAGAAGTTGGTCACATTGAAGGTCCATGCGCCGGTTGTCGTATTAAGCGCGTTACTGCCCGAAGTTACCAGCGTGTTATCCAGGTAAACCTGCAGCGTACCATTCGCGCCGCTACCAGCTACGTATTTCACTTCCAGCTTGTGCCACGCACTGGTTGAAGGTGCGGTTGCAGAACACTGGTCCGCGCCGCCGTTGTAGACGTAACACAGGTTGCCGCTGGCGCCGAGTTTGACGTACAGGTGCGTGCCCGAACCAAGTACGCCAGATCCCAGATCCATCAGCTGGGTCGGGTTGCCGAGTGATGTCACATTGAAGTATTCGCGAGCGTACAGCGTTGACGACGATGGGATGGTAGTCTGATCGTATGCTTGCTGCGTTGAGGTAACACCCTTGAACGAGTATTTGCCGTTCCGAACAGTAGTCGTGTCATACGTGAGCGTACCGGTACTGCCTGTCGTACCGCCTGTTACACCGGTAGCCCATGCGCTTGAATTCCCCGTTTCGAAGCCGTCGCTGAACAACCTGCCCGCTGCGCCAACATTGCTGGCAGCACCAATGTTATGGTCATACGAATTGACGATTCCCTTCGACGTATCGATATTGAATATGTTGGAGCCGCTGGAGTTCTGTACCTGGAACGCGCTGGCCGAATTAGTAAAGGTCTTTTGCGTGTAGTAGCCATTCTGGTCGAACTTGTTGGTCAGGTTCGAGCCACCAGTGTCGTACAGGTCGAGTATATCGGCGTTGTTGGCCTGCAAGATGCCGGTAACGTTGCCGCTGGCACTTGATTGGACATCGAAGTTACCAGACTGGAACTGCGTAGTGTTAAGCAGTGAGGTGTTTGATCCGAATCCGACGATGAATGCGGCGATCGACAATGATGTACCCGAAGATTGGGTGACCGTCGCAGCGACTGGCGTGCCGCCATTAACAGCACCATTACGCGCCCACATATTCTGGGCTTTCGGCGAACCCGTTCCGTGCGTTGTCGTCACGTAGCTGAAGCTAGCTGGTGTACCGTTGCTGGCCGCCGCCGAATTTGTGTGTGACCAGCCGTAACCGACGTACATTTCATTGCTTTCCTGCGGTGTCAGGGTCGGCATAGTCAAGTTGGTACTGGTGCTATTGTTCGACGTACCAGTAACATCGATATTCCAGCTGGCTGCGGCATTGCCAATGGTATATTCAGTTGCCGACATTTCACCGGCATTACCCGGGGCGGCTCCATCCGGGGAACTACACGTGCCATTCGTACCGGAACCAGGTGTGAACGTACCAGAACCCCAGGCTGGATATATTGCAGCGCTGCCAGCTGACGTTACGACGCCGCGCCACATTTCGATTGATTTCTTGTTCGCACCTGTCAAGCCGTTGTATACACTGGTGACTCTGGTCCAAGTAGTGACACCGCCGCCTTGCACACCACAGATATCCGGCGCTGTGGTCTGTGAAGATGAAACTAAGATCATCAGATCGCCCACGCTTGCCGGTACGACGGTCAGGTTATTGTTCGAAACAGCGTTTGTGCTGGAGTCCCACTCATTTACGTAGGATATAACCGCGCCGGCAACCTGTGTACAGGTAGAGAATACCAGCTGTTGGGCATTGGAGGCGCTGGTGCCAAGACACAGGCCCGGTCCAGGAACGACACTTGGCAGAGTCAGCGAGTATGCCGAGCCGACCGTGCCAGGCGCGTTAATGGTAACAGCGTTGGAATCACTTCCGTCCTGGAATACCAGCGAGCCGTTGATGGTACCTGCTGTGTCACCCAGGACAAGCGTACCGTTGTTCGCGAAGTGGGCGATCAGGTTGCCGTTGCTGTCAAGCAGGTTCAGGATGTTGCCCGAACCATTTGCCTGCAGCGTACCCGCTACGGATCCAGCGGTAGCAGCCTGGACATAGAAGTTCGCCGCTTGGATAGAGGTCGTGTTGTTAATGGCGGTGTTACTAGTGTAAGCCACGAAGATAGCGGCGGTCGTGTTGTACGCGCCTAATGATTGCGAACCGGTCGGCGCGTACGTCTGTCCGCCGGTAAGGCTTGGGTTATATGTGACTAGGTCTTTCACTGTCTGGCTCGTCTGGTAGTACGTGAACCCGGATGTGCCACCGCTGGAGGCGGTGTTCGCAGCCTGAGCGTAACCGTAGTACAGTTCGCCGGTCGACTGCGCTTGTAGGCTTGGATATGTAATTGTCGTACTACTGGCAGCGTTGTTGGTACTGCTGATATCGACGCCGTATGCGGTGCTGGCGCTCACACCGACGGCAGTGAATTCGCTGACCACTATTTCACTCTGGCCGGTCATGCCCGAGAAGCTTAAGCTTGTCGAACCGGCTGTAGTTACTGTTCCGAACCAGATTTCGTTTCGCTTTGTCGTGCCGCCGCTGCCGCTGTTGATGATCGCCCTGGTCCAAGTGGTTACGCCGCCGGTACCGTTAGTCGGGGTAAATGTTCCGCCTGTCATCTGCGCGGAAATAACCATTAGGTCTCCAACGGTTGTTGGTGCCACAGTCTGCGGAGAAGATACCGGCGAACCGTTGAAGTCCCAATCAGTAACATGCGAGATGCTGGCGTTGGAGTTAGCACAGTTGGCGAATTGCAACGTCACCGCTGAAGTCGTTGAAGTAGTTGAAGATTCAAGACAGAGGTTGCCATTAGAACCAGTGGTCGGCAATGTCAGGCTGTAAGCATTTGTTGTATTGCCAGCGTTTACCGTAACCAGGTTAGCGCTGGATGCGTTGGCAAACTGTAAGTTCCCCGTTACGTTGCTGGTCTGGCCAAGTACTATGTTATTGCCGGACGTATCAACCTGGAGCACATTCTTTGCGGTACTGTTCTGTATCTGGAATGCGCTGGCTGAATTAGTCGAAGGTTCAACCAATACGTTACCAGTGCTGCCGACGCTGCCGACAAGCACACCGCTGGTGTTTAAGAAATCGAGTATATCTGCATTGTTGGCCTGCAAGACGCCGGCGACTGATCCGCTTGAGGCAGCCTGGACATAGAAGTTGGCAGCCTGGAGCGATGTTGAGTTATTAATCGCAGTGTTCGTAAGGTACGCCGTAAAGATTGCAGCTGTAGTATCGAACGTCGTGTTGCTGGCTTGCGTAGCTGTCGGCTGGTACGAAGTTGCGCCGTTGAGTGTC
Source organism: Saccharimonadales bacterium (SeqCode) (assembly GCA_035478715.1). Lineage (GTDB taxonomy): Bacteria > Patescibacteriota > Saccharimonadia > Saccharimonadales > UBA4665 > JAICLK01. The sequence continues at coordinate 4,270 of DATIJK010000101.1, read as the reverse complement.
GGGTTATATGTAACCACATCATTGAATGAGGTTTGCGTGGTCGAGTAGTAGGTGAAGCCGGAGGTCGAGCCGGTCGAGTAGTTGCTATTCAAGTGCCCGTAACCATAGTACAGTTCACCGGTAGATTGCGCGGTCAGGTTCGGGAACGTAGCGGTTGCGCTTGAGCCGTTGTTCGTACTGTTGACATCAACACCGTAGGTAGTGCTGGATGATACGCCGATTGCCGTGAATTCGTTGGCGACTATTTCGTTATTACCGGTCTCACCGGTGATCACTATATTGCTGGCGCCTGTCGCTGTGACCGTACCGAACCAGATTTCAGACCGCTTGGTGGTGCCGCTGGCGCCAGTGTTAATCGCAGCCCTGATCCAAGTCGTTACACCACCGCCGGAGATACCGGTTACCGTACCGCCTGCCATCGATGTCGATACGACCATCAGATCCCCGACTGTGGTCGGGTTTGGCCCGGTCAGCGTCAGGTTGTTAAATACCTGCCAGTCGTTAACGTGGGTGATGCTGGCGTTAGGAATCGCACATGAGCCAAACTGCAAGGTCGTAGCCGATGACGTGGAACCAGTTGCCGCCTCCAAACACAGGTTACCGGTAGACGAACCAGCCGGTGGCAGTGTCAAGGTGTAAGCCGAACCGCCGGCACCGGTGGCGTTCGTAACCGTAATGGCCTTGCTGGCCGTTGCGCTGTTCAATACCAGCGTGCCAGCTAACGCGCCGTCTGCGCCCAAGGAAGTTTTGCCATCTGCCGTGACAGATAATATCGAATTTCCAATGGTGTCCCCACTATGCTTATCATGCACTCCGAACAGTTCATTGCTGCCTGTTATACCGCTGGAGTTGGCGTTTTGGATCGTGACCGGTCCGTTTGCTGCCGTTTCGAGAATACTTGGGGATGCGCCAGCCGAGTTGTTGTAAGTAGTCTGCAAGGTCGAGCCGCCGGCACAGGAGCCGAATATCAGTGTGGTAGCGCCCACCGTCGAGCCGCCGGTCGACAACAGACATTGTGAACCGCTACCGCCCGTTAATGGTAATGTCAGCGTGTAACCGGTGCCGCCGCTTGCCGAAGTATTACCGCTAAGTATGGTAATGCTGTTACTGCCGGAGGAGTTGAACAGCTGCAACTGCGCGTTGTTGGTCGAAGCCTTGCCCAAGATTACCTGTCCGGTCGCAGTAGAAGTATCAACCTTGAAAACTTCATTACCGCTACTGTTCTGAACCTGGAACGCCGCCGTTGAGTTAGTGCCGCTCTTGGCGATGATGCTGGCGTTGCCGCTGGTAGACGTGCCCGTGGTCAGCGTGATGTTCCCTGCCGTGCCGCTGCCATTGTTACCGGTCGTCACCGTTACAGTGCCGGCCGCACCAGTGCTCAGCGCTATTGCGCCTGCAGCGGTCCCGCCCTGGATAGTAGTGCTGCTTGTTGAATTAGTTGAACCTAGTGTCAGTGCCTGTACATTCGAGGAGCTGCTACCGATGTTAATCGTCGAGTCGCCTGCCAGTGCCGCGGTCGAGCCGATATTGATCGTCTTGGATGCAGCAGTATTACCGACATTGATCGCCCCGCCCGAAGCCACTTGCAGCACCAACGCGCCTGACGTGCTGGTGCCGCTGCCCGAACCGCCCTTAATGGTTGTGACCGATGTGCTGTTGGTCGAGCCAATGGCTACAGTATTGATACCGCTGGCGCTGCTGGCGATGTTAACCTGCTGAGTCGAACTTGCACCAGCGTTAGCGCCGATGTTGATGATGCTTGTTGAAGCACCGTTGTATTGGCCAAGGGTAATGGTTCCAGTCGTGCCTGTGCCGCCAACACTTACAGTCCCCGTCGTTGCAGCAGTACCAATGGCAATTGAATTGTTGTTGGCTGTGCCCACACTGATGGTGCCGCCGCTTCCCGCCTGGACAGATATGGCGCTCGCGCCGGTGCCGCCCTGTATTAGCACGGCGTTGTTGGCTGAGTTGGTAGCACCGATGTTTATTGACTGGGTAGCATTACCCGTGGTGTTAGCGATATTTATGGTACTGGCGTTAGCGGTTGAGCCAACTGCGCCGACATTAACGGTATTTGCGTTTGTCGTTCCGACATTGATCGTACCGCTCGCCGCCGCTTGGATAGAGACGGCTGTAGCACCACTGCCACCTTGTATAAGGGTAGCTGAAGTACTGTCGGTGCTACCGATGTTGACGTTTTTGACAGCCGATCCACCAGTCTTGCTATTGATGTTGACCGTACTCGCAACATCGTTACTGACCGCGCCAAGGTCAAGCGTGTTGGCCCTGGTTGAATTGGCAATGTTGATAGTGCCAGACACACCGGCGTAGATGTTTACCGCATTAGCGCTGGTTCCGCCCTGAATATTGACGCCGCCCTGCATGCTGCCGTTACCGATATTAATCGTCTGAGCATTTCCGGTGCCCAAATCGATAGCCGGCGCACCGGAATTAGCTGTAACGGTAATATCATCGAAGTAAGTCGTCGAGGTGTTGTTGCCCTGGCCACTTGCGAATTCGAAGAATCCATATGTAGCATCAGACGGCGCAACCGCCGAACCGGTTATTTGCGTCCAACCGGTGGTCGTTGCGTTCACGGAAGACAAAGTGATAGGTGCACCAGTACCGCTCCACTGAACGTCTCCGTCAATCCGCTGCGCCAGCGTACTGCGTACCCAGGCGCTGAAAGTGTATTGCTGGCCTCCCACTACTGTGAAATTATTTCCAGCATCGGTTATGCCCCAGAAGCCGAAATTACCTGGTACACCACCATCCTCGGTCGCAGCCACTGAACAAGTACCGCCATGAGCCTGGGCATTGGAAGCAACAAGTGGTGTGCTATTCGAAACATTGAGACCGAACCAGCTCACAAAGTCGGTTGTCAATGATGAACAAGGTGAAGCTTCGAAAGTATCATTGAGCGCACTAGTACCGCTATTGAACGCACCCGCACCGTTGTCGATAGATATATTACCTGATGTACTACCCGATGAATCGCCAGTCTGTATGATTATGGAACCCGTACTGCCGGATGCGGCACCAGTATTTATTCCAATACCGCCGCTTCCGCCCTGGATCGTCGTCTGGCTGGCGTTTGCCGAATTACCGATCGTAACTACCGCCTTACCGGTTCCAGCCTCAGTTCCGTTGCCAATGTTAATAGTCTGTGTCTTTGTGTTTGCCGTGTTGGCATTACCAATGTTGATCGTGTTGGTGTCAGTAGATTGCCCAAGGGTCATTGTGCCGGTGGTACCCGTACCGCCGAGCGTTATAGTTCCAGCCACTGCTGCCGTACCGATTGCAATGTTGTTGTTATTGACGGTGCCGATACTGATGGTACCACCGCTGCCTGCCTGGACGCCGATAGCGCTTGCACCCGTGCCGCCTTGGATAAGCGTAGCTGAGGTACTGTTCAAGGATCCGACGGTTACCGATTGAGCTGATGCTGTAGTATCAGCGATATGGACTTCGGCTGCCAGCGCAGATGCACCAGTGCTCCCGAGGTATGCCTTGTGGTTGAGGGTATCGACTGTCAGCAGCGAATTGCTGGAAGTGTCCTGAACCGCGAAAGCCCCGGCCGCATTGCCGGACCCCTTTACCAAAACCCCGTTTACGTTCAGTGTAACATTGCTGGTGTCACCCTTAAGTATCGTAGAACTGCCAGAGCCCGTACTGCCGATTGCAACAGCGTTCGTACCGACTACACTTGTGCCAATATTGATATTCTGCGTCGTGCTGGCACCTGCGTTCGTTCCGATGTTAATAGTGCTTGCTGACGCACCATTGTACTGGCCAAGCGTGATGGTGCCGGTCGTGCCGGTGCCGCCGACGGTGATAGCGCTCGCTTGCGAAGTACCGAGGCTTAATGTTGTGCTTGTCTGCGTGTCTACGGCGCTGGCGACTCGGAGGTTCGCACTGGAGTCGAACCTGCCCATTATCGCGCCGGTCGAGTCCTGCATCTCGAACAGATCACCGGATGGGCTGGCAGCTGCCTGGACTACCAATGGCTTGTCGGTAGCACTGTTGGCGCTGATGAATACGCCGCCGTTAGAGACTACACCGGCGTTAGCAGCTTGCGTGCCGCCGACTGTCCGGACATATACCTGCGGTACACTGCCCGATACCAGCTGGCCGCCCCAGGCGTAAACTGTCTGCGTATCTGCACCTGCGGCGGTACCCGGGAAGATAGTCGGTGTTATCGTGGTAGTCGCACCAGAGAATGTCTGCGATACGCTGAAGCGGCGCCATGTCGTGCCTACGGTGTAGCTCT
>DATIJK010000100.1:0-10479 GCA_035478715.1 Saccharimonadales bacterium (SeqCode) | reverse complement strand
AAAAATTGTAGGATCTGCGAATCGGTAAGCTTTGGCAGGTCTTCACCCATCACGATGGTGATATTTTTTTCGGGTGCGAGTTTAGCTTTGCGCGCGATCGCTTCCGCGGTAGTGGGGAAGTCGCCAGTGACAATCGTTACTTTGATGTGGGCTTCGCGGGCTGCCAGCATCGCATCGGGTACTTGTTCGCGCAGTGGATCAAGTTCTGAAACGATACCCAGGAACGTCAATTTCTGCTCGACGTCTTCTAAGCGCATCGTTTTTTTATCGAATTTCGGCAGTTCACGGTATGCGAAGGCCAGATTCCGCATGGCCTGGCTGGCTAGCCGTTCGTTGTAAGCGCTGTAGTATGCTCGATCGGCGTCTTTCAGGTTGCGTTCTTTATCGCCGTCGCGCATTTTTGTACTCAATGCCAGTACACTTTCCGCCGCGCCTTTGACGAACATATAAATTTTGCCTTGCCCTGAGCTTGTCGATGGGCCGTCATATTCGCGGACGGAACTCATGCGTTTGCGGGCTGAGTCAAATTGAAACTCTTTCAATTCTTTATATTTGTCGTCTAAGGCAGCAGGGTCGACGCCGGCTTTATTTGCCAACGTGATCAAAGCGCCTTCGGTCGGGTCGCCAAGTACGTACCAAACAGCGTGCTCATCATCAGGCTGGTTGACTTTGGCATTGCTGGCCATTGCGCCAGTCCTGAAAAACAATTCCAGCTTTTTGAGTTCGGTTTTTTTCAGTGGATCGCCTTTGTCGTCGACGATTTGCCCGACCGGTTCATAACCTGTACCCGTGACTGAGTAAGAAGTTTTGCCGATTAACAAGTTCTGGACGGTCATCTCATTTTTAGTGAGCGTGCCTGTTTTGTCTGTGGCGATAATGTTGGTGGCACCCAGCGTTTCAACGGCCGAGAGACGCTTAACAAGCGCGCGGGCTTTCGCCATCCGCGATGCAGTTTGCGCCAGGGTTATATTGACTTCGGCGACGAGCCCATTCGGGATCATAGCGGCGCTGATACCGATGGCAAAGAGCAGGGCTTCCCGGTATCCCAAGTTTGCCTTCAGGGCGACATATGTCAGGATAAGCGCTAAAACGATCGTACCCTGGGCGATACGCGTAGCAAGATTGCTCATTTCTCTCTGAAGCGGCGATGCATCGGACTTTGTGTCCTGGCTAAGATCCGCGATCCGGCCAAGTTCCGTATCCATACCGGTGCCGATTACAACGCCGCGGCCGGTTCCGATTGCCACGGTCGTGCCCATGAATAAGATGTTGTGGCGGTTTGCTAGCGGCACTTCGCCTTCAATTGCATGCACGAATTTTCGAGTTGGGTTGCTTTCGCCAGTCAGTGCGAAGTCATTGGTCGCCAGTTCATCCTCATCGAGAATACGCAGGTCAGCCGGCACCGAATCGCCCTCGGCGACGTAGACTATATCACCCAACACGACTTCGGTAGAAGAAATTTCGTCTAACTTTCCGCTGCGCAATACTTTCGCGTGCGGCACGACTAGTTTCTGCAAATTCTCCATCAAAGATTCCGCTTTGAATTCCTGGAAAAATCCGACAAGAGCATTAGTGACCGCAATCAACAGCAGGATAGAAGCGGTTTTAGCGTCGTGAAGATACGTCGAAATGCCTGCACTTATCAATAGCAAAACGACAAGTAGATTCTTGAACTGCCGCAGAAAAATGAACCCGCTCCACGTCCGCTTTACCTTGTGCAGTTCGTTCGGTCCGTTCCGTTCTAGCCGTTCCTGAAATTCATCATTAGTTAAGCCTTCACGGCGCGCATTTAATTGGGCTAAAACGTCGTCCGGCGACAAACGGTAATACTCAAACGGTTTCTGCCCACCATCCATAATGCTTTTGATTATATCGTTAAACAGATTATTTTGCGCTTGTAAGTGGTGCAATCTATACTTATGGGGTATGGCGGAGAACGAGAAAGCTAAGAAGTTTGTAATTATCGATGGCAAGTCGGTTTTTTACCGCGGATATTATGCCATGTCCAATCTAGCTACAAGGGATGGGACGCCGACAGGCGGTGTGTACGGCTTCGCGGTCCTCGCGCTTGAAATTCTTCGGAAGTTGAAGCCTGATTATGTTGCCGTAGCCTGGGACAAACCCAAGACGAATATACGCAAGCGGTTGGAACTGTATCCCGAATATAAAGCGGGACGCAAACCGGCGCCGGCAGATTTTTACGAACAGGTGCCGGTGCTGCACGAATTGCTGCAAGCGTTCGGCTGGCCGTTGTACGAGCTCGACGATTACGAAGCCGATGACATCATGGGCACGCTTGCCCGGCAGGCCGACAAAAAGGGGATCGAGACGTTGCTCGTTACATCCGATATGGATTTGTTGCAGGTGATCGATGAGCGGGTCCATGTATTCGCTTTAAAAACAGGATTGAGCAACATCGAACTGTACTCGCCGAAGAGTTTCGAGGCCAAATACAATATAAAAGTCGATCAATTTCTGGATCTGAAATCAATCAAAGGTGATTCGAGCGATAATATACCGGGCGTTCCCGGCATCGGCGAAAAAGGTGCTGTAGATCTTTTAAAACAGTTCAAGACGCTCGACGGTGTGTATGACAATCTAGACTTGATCAAAGATTCTTTGCGCAAAAAACTCGAGGCGGGCAAGAAGCTGGCGTACTTGAGCAAAGAGTTAGCACGGATTTGGACAGATGCACCTATTAAGCTCGATCTGGAAGAGGTCGATGGCAGTAAATGCCAACCGGCGAAAGTGCTCGAATTACTTCAGAAGTTGGAATTCCGCACGCTAGAACGCCAACTGCCCGAAGTTATGCAGGTAGCAATCACGAACCACAAAGAGTCAAACGGAACGAGCAAACTCAAAACCGGCACCAACACGGTTATCGACACGAACAAAAAAGCTGCCGATTTGAAATTAGGCGATTCGAAGTACTTTTATATTCACAGTCGGTCGGCGGGCAAGCACGGCAAAAAGCCGGAAGTCATTATCATGAGCATCAACGGCAAAGATACGTATACGCTCGATTTGCGCAAGCTTGATCATGCGGCAATTGCCAAAGAATTCACCGGCGTCCGGCCGTTGGTAGGGTACGACATCAAATCTACATTGGAGGTCCTGCTTGAACTCGGTGTCAAAGAATTGCCGGAAGTCGGCCACGATGCGCTGATCGGCGCGTTCCTGCTTAACTCGCTGCGGCGCGAGCAAACGCTGACCGAACTTGCCGAAGCAGATTTAGGCTACGAGGGCGCGTCGTTCGAGGATTTGAGCCCTGATGAGTTGATTGAACGGGCACCCGAAATCATCGCAGTAATTAAAGCATTGCACGAACAGCAGGCCAAAGAAATGGCTTCGATTCCCAAAATTCCAGAGTTAGCACGTGATGTTGAATGGCCGGTCATCCCGGTTTTGGCGCGTATGGAATATTTAGGCATACAACTCGACACCAAATATCTGAAAAACATGAATGACGAAGTCGAGGATATGATTTCGGACATCGAACAACAGATTTATGGGCATGCCGACCAAGAATTTAATATCGGATCGCCATCGCAATTGGCAGAAATTTTGTTCACGAAATTAAATCTGCCGAAACAGGGAATTAAAAAGGGTAAAACTGGTTACAGTACGGCCGCCAGCGAACTCGATAAATTACGCGGCCAACACCCGATCATCGACTTAATCAGCCAATGGCGCGAAGTTACGAAACTTAAAAATACGTATATCGATACGCTGCCGAAACAGGTCGATGAAAAATCGCGCGTCCATACGACGTTCGCACTCACGGTCGCACAGACCGGACGGCTCAGCAGTAATGACCCGAATTTGCAGAACATTCCGGTTCGTACGGAATTGGGCAAACGGATCCGGACTGCATTCGTGGCGGGCAAGGGCAAAAAATTCGTCAGCGCTGATTACAGTCAGTTTGAACTCCGACTCGGCGCTGCGATGAGTGATGACAAAGAGCTGATCGACATGTTCAACCACGATGTTGATGTCCACACCGCTACCGCAGCTCTCATTGCTGGCCGTCAGCCCGAAGACGTGACTAAGCAAATGCGGAGCGCTGCCAAGGCAGTCAGCTTTGGCATACTCTATGGCATGAGTCCGCACGGCCTAAGCGCGGCTACCGGCATGACATATGAACAATCCAAGCATTTTATCGATCAGTACACAGCAGTACGCAAACCGCTCATGGCATATCTGGATGGGCTAAAAGTTAAGGCGCGCGAAGACGGCTATGTCGAAACGCTCTTCGGACGGCGCCGCCCGATGCCTGATATCAAATCGAGCAATTTCGTGGTTCGGCAAGCAGCTGAACGCGCCGCCATGAACATGCCTATCCAGGGCACCGAAGCGGATCTCATGAAAATAGCGATGGTAAAAGTCGATGACTTTCTGATGTCCCAGCACAATGAGTGTAAGCAGTTACTTCAAATCCATGACTCGATCCTGGTAGAGTGCCCAGCCGAGGTGGCAGAAAACGTAGCCAAACAGATGAAAGAAATCATGGAAAGCATCTACCCGGAATTGCCGGTCAAATTAACCGTAGATACCACGATAGGCGAAAACTGGGGCGAATTATAAATTCTTAAGTTCCAAAGGAGGGGGTATGACGCATAGTTTTGACGGGTATAATCATTTGATCCGGTTGGATATGGGCGAGAAGTTGAGCGCTGCCTTGGAGCAGTTTATTGCCGAGTCGAAAATTGAAGGCGGGTGGATCAGCGGCGTGGGGGCTGCCAACGAAATCATGCTTGGTTTTTATCAGCTGAGTTTAAAGGATTACAAAATGCGGACGTTTGGCAGCATGATGGAAATAGTGTCACTTAACGGCAACTTCGCATATGATGAGCAGGGCAAAGTGATGTGGCATCTGCACGGTGCTTTCGCGGATAGCGACTACCAAACCGTTGGTGGGCACGTGAAAGATTTCACCGCCGGTGCCACGGTTGAGCTGTTCGTACACCGCCTACAAAAACCCGCGCACCGTAAACATCACGATGCGACCGGCCTACAAATACTCAATTTTGAATAGATTTAAAGTTTAACACCAGCCGGGCGCGTACAAGTGGACGATTTGGTTTGGCCATGAACTGTGATAATTACTCCCGCCGGATGCAGCGATCTCGTTGACCCAGCCACCCTTGTTAAGTATCTTCGGCAAATACGCCCACCATCCGTTAGCAATACTCCCAGAGACTGCAACGCCGCCCGGGTATCCGTTACAATTGACCTGGCTGGAAACTAAATGGTTGCCGGCTTTCATGAAGCCAACGACTCCCGCTTTAATGTTAGGTCTGGTCATTACAGGACCGCCGGTCCAGAAATTTTCATATACAGGAACTGCGGAATAGGCGTTGCTTTGGCCTAAACGATATGCGCCGAAAATACCGACCGCGGCCGCGACCACAAGCACAACGGATACCGTTTGCCATCGATTTCTGTGTACCCATCTGCTATTGTTGGCGGAGCTTCGGTCCGATCCTCGCGAACTGCTGCTTCGGCTAACTGATTTAGAGCTTCTTGCTGCCATAATCAAATCTCCTGATTTCGATTTGCTATTGTTTATATAACAATATTATAACGCTAATGCTTTTTTCTGCAAGCAATCTCCAGCCAAGCCTGCTCGTGCTACTATAGCCACATGCAGGATTCACCAGATATCTACAAAGCCGGTGGCGTTCTGGTCAAAAATCACAAGACGCTGGTCAACAGTTCGCGCGGTAAAGAATATTTCATTACACCCGGCGGGAAGATCGAAGCCGGCGAGACGCCGAGGCAGGCGCTAGCTAGGGAACTGATGGAAGAATTCCAGATTGAAGTGGACGAAGCCGATATGGAACCGTTCGGCACATTTTCGGCTGAGGCAGCCAATCATCCGGGGCAAATCGTACACATCGAACATTTCCTGGTCAAAAAATGGTACGGAGAGATTCGGCCTGACCACGAAGTAGATGCTGTCCGCTGGATAACATCAGAATTACCGAAAGATATCAAAATCGGTTCGATTTTTGTCACCGAAATCATCCCGAAACTAAAGAAATTGGGTCTGATAGATTAATGGCTGAACTACTAGAAGTTATAGACGAAAACGGAAACCCGACAGGAGTTGCAAAAACGAAAGCCGAAATATTAACTGCTGGCGACTGGCGGAAAGTGATACATATCTGGTTGGTCGATGACGACAGCAATTTGCTTATCCAGCGGCGTGCCAAAAAAGGCGGCATATTTGACGATATGTGGGACGTGACCGTCGGCGGGGGAGTCAGTTACGGCGAGCAAAGCCTGCATGCAGCGAAACGAGAATTACAGGAAGAGTTAGGCTTGGAATTGCCAGAAGAAGATTTCCAGCTGCTCGGCACATGGAAAATGCCGCCCAAAACTGTAGACGAAAACCGAGAAATGAAAGATTTCAGCGACACGTATCTAGTACACGTACCAAAAATCGACCCTGCGAAATTAAAACTCGCACCGCGCGAAGTCCAGAAAGTCGACGTCATATCACTAAAAGATTTAGCGATGAAAATACAAGATAACGAAATCTACAAAAAATGGGTTCAGCATGGTAGGGAATATTATCTGGGCGTTTCAGAAAAAATATTTTCGAACACGGCTAATAATCATACTAAGATCGGAATTTAACAATGACAAATTGTTCATTTTGTGAAGAGATTCAAGCAAAAATACCGGAAATCTACTTTGAAGATGAAACGAACCAGTTCGTGGGAATGTGGGAGATAAATCCGGTAAGGCCGGGGCATACTCTATTGATACCTAAACGCCATGTGCGGTTGCTCAGCGATTTGAACGAGCGCGAATTGCAGAGTATCGCAAAAGCGGTCGTTACGCTTAAGCAGTATATTGCAGACACTGATCTTCGATCAATTTGCGACATGATGCTCAAGAAACCGGTGGGACCAAAATCAACTGAATTTATTGCTCAGGCCATAGATTTGTTGAAAAAAATGGACAATCGTCCGCCAGACGCATTCAATGATGGACTTAACGACGGCGAAGCCGCAGGGCAAACAAAGGATCATTTGCATTGGCACATAATTCCGCGTTGGTCGGGTGATGTCCAAGATCCGCGCGGCGGTGTAAGAAATATGTTTCCAGGGTTAGGAAATTATCATAAAGGAGTACAAAAATGAATGATGATACACCAATAATGCAAGTTGCGGCAAAGGCGATTCTAGTAAATCAGGATGGAAAAATTCTGATTCTGCGAGAAGCAAGCACGTACGATGAGGGAACGAATGCCGGCAAATACCACGGTTCTGTCGGCGGACGCATCAACCCAACGGAAAGTTATTCGGAAGGACTCAAGCGCGAAGTCGAGGAAGAAGCTGGCATAACTGATTTTGAACCGCTCTATCCCGTATATGTAGGTGAATGGTCGCCGGTCATCAAGGGTAGTAAAAAGCATATATTCGGAATTTTCACCGTTTGCAGAACAAAGTCGACCAAGGTGAAATTAAGCGATGAACACGACGAATACAAATGGATTTCGCTCGATGAAGTTGACAAATACGATATCCTCGACGGCGATAGGGCAGCCATCGAAGCATATGTGAAGCACCCGCTTACTGCTTGATTCTGGCTTGTTCGGTCGCGGCAAAGTGCTGCAAGACTGCCTGCAAATAAGGGTCGGTTTTGAGGTTTAGTGCTTTATCCGCGTGCAACCATTTGAACGCAACGATGTCTTTAGCTGTTTTTAGAACACCGGACATGCCGGCCTCGTATGTAAGCCGAATTTCGTGTACGCCCGCTTTGCGGTCGACAATATCCTGAGTTGCTGCCATCCCCGGATTGTCGGAGATTTGCAGATTCGTCTGTTTGCGTACGGTTTCCGTTAAAAATTCTATAAGGGTCAGTTCTTCGTCTGAATCTAGATGAGACCCAGGCACGTCCCAAATGTCAGCTTCGCCACTATCCCGTTTAAGGAATAAAAACTGGCCTTTATCATTTTGAATCAATGCCTTGACGCCGACCTGTAGTTTCATATAAATTTTAGTCTACCATATCGAGGTGGGGCGGTTGCAAAAATATAATGCATATGGTATTATTAGCTTGTAATTTAAGAGAGCAATAGCAGATGCGCTTTTTTACCGGATTCCTGATCTTTTTGGGCCTGATAGTGCTCTTATTCGTTATTATCTTAAAACACGGCAATGCACCCAAGACTGCACCGTTCAACCTGGCCAGCTACTCGAATAGCGGAGCCGTTACGCAGTTGTTGATAGATGGGCCGATCAATGCAAATATTGCGCACCGGCAGGTACGCATTACCGTCGGCGCTACCGGCACAAATTTCCAAATTCTGGCCGGTTACGAGGGCCACGTCTTGGTGAGCCGGAATATTGATAACAACGAAACTTCATACTCGTCATTCCTGCAGGCATTGGCGGTGGCGGGCTTTCCGAACGGCATCAAAGAGCAGATTCCAAACAAACAGGGATATTGCCCGGAGGGCGAACGCTATACTTTCCAGTTGCTCGAAAACGACAGTGCGATTCTTAACTGGTGGGCCACTTCTTGCGGCGGGCAGGGGACATATCGCGGTAATACTGCCGGTACCGTTCAGTTATTCGAAGATCAAGTACCGGCTTACGACGACCTAACCAACGATGTTGGCTTTTAGCGGGCCTTTGTAGAACAGCGCATTTTGCCCAATTTTTTGCGCTCCGCACTCGCCGTACCTTTCAAGTACGGCTCCTTTACGGTGCTCGGAAATTGAACAAACTGCACTATCCTACAAAACCCCTTATCTGTGCAGGCCGCAATGTTTATCGCGTATACTCTAAAGTACATGGTTAAGGCGGTAATTTTTGATTGTTTTGGGGTTTTGGTCACTGATGGGTGGCTGCCGTTTGTAGAGGAACATTTCAGCGGAGATGCCGGAAAGCGCCGGAAAGCGGCCGATTATATGGTTGCAGTGAATCGCGGGATGCTTGATTACCGCAGTTTAGTGCATGATGTGGCTGAGCTTGCCGGTGTCGAAGAGGCGATTGCTTACGATCAGATTATGCGAAATACTCCGAATGAGCCGCTTTTTGAATTTATCGCGCACGAATTAAAGCCGAAGTTTAAAATCGGGCTGCTATCAAATACCGGACGCGATAGATTGGAAGAGTTATTTACATCTGAAGAGCTCGATCTATTCGACGACCTATCATTATCTTACGAAACAGGTTACCTTAAGCCGCAGCCGGAAGCATATCAGATTGCTGCGGAAGGATTGAGTGTTGCAGTGGGCGAGTGCGTCTTTATTGACGACCAGGAACGTCGGTGCGAAGGCGCTCGTGTAACTGGCATGTTGGCGATTTGCTACCAGGACTTCCCGAGTATGAAGATTGAACTCGAAAGAATTCTTGCCGAAAATAGCGGCTAATGGCTTGACAATATTTTTTATCCATAGTACCTTGTTAATGAAAGGTAGCTTAAATTATGCCAACAATCGCAGACAAATTCGGACCGTTACGCAAAGGACTGATGGAGTTCGCAGTGCTGAAAGTTATTTCGGCAGACAAAGTCTACGTAGCGGATATCCTTAAAAAACTCGGATCGACGGATTTCGCAACAGGTGAAGGCACGCTGTATCCGCTGCTGAGCCGTTTGCGCCGCGAAGCGATCGTCGAGTACGAGTGGATAGAATCCGAGGCTGGACCGCCCCGAAAATACTACCGATTGACCGATAGCGGTAAAGCACAACTCAAACAACTGGAAGATTACTGGCAAGAACTCAATGCCACTATGAAAAAGTTAGGAGTACAGAAATGAACAAGGTCACGACTATCAATCTGAACGGCACGGCGTACCAGCTGGAAGAGGGCGGTTACGAACTGCTGAAAAAATATCTGGCCACCGCCAAGAAAAATCTGGCTGGCGATCCGGACAAAGAAGAAGTACTAGCGGATTTTGAACGTGCCATATCCGAAAAATGCAATGAAAAACTAAGTGACCAGAAAAACGTCATCACCGATAAGGAAATGGAAAAGATCATCGATGACATGGGTCCTGTAGCGGCAGCTGATGAGGATGAATCAGACAAAAAAGAGCGCGATGCCGACCAGCAGCCAAAGCGGCTGTATACATTGCGCGACGGTGCGATCATCGGCGGCGTGGCTAACGGCATGGCAGCATATTTCAATCTGGACGTAACAATCGTGCGTTTGATATTTGTCGTGCTGACGTTCATCACCAGCGGCGCATTCATTTTTGTGTATCTGGTAGCGATGTTCATCATCCCGGAAGCGAAGACGCAGGAACAGAAGGCGGAACTCAGAGGAGAACGGTTTTCAGCTCAAGATGTATTGGAACGTGCGAAGCGTAAATACGCCGATGTCAGCAGCAAAGAGCATTGGCAAGGGGTCAAAGAAGCCAGCCAGCCGGCGCTCAGCAATGCAGGTGAAATGTTGCGGAAGTTCATACGCATAATCTCGCTGGTTGCATGCGCTATCTGCGGCGCGTTGCTGGCGA
>DATIJK010000099.1:0-4541 GCA_035478715.1 Saccharimonadales bacterium (SeqCode) | reverse complement strand
GCAGGGTTAAGCTCGCAGAACGTTATACGCGCTTGCTTGGCAATGATCTGGCAATCTTTCATAAACGCAGGCTCGGTGGAAGCGATGCGGAGGTCCTGCATCTGGTCGGTGATGTCAAAAATCGCCGCTGTGTGATCATCGACGATATGATTGATAGCGCTGGTACGGTCTTTGATGCGGCTGGACAGTTACAGAAGCTTGGCGCGTCATCAATCACTGTCATTGCAACCCATGGCATTTTTTCTGGTCCCGCAGTGCAACGGCTCGAAACATCGCCGATAGATACTATTGTCGTGACAGATACACTTCCGCTGTCTGTAGCATTAAAAAAACCAAAAATCGAGACCGTCTCAATCGTGCCGCTTATCGCAGATGCAATCGTAGCAATGTATGATGAACGGTCAGTCTCGGAGTTGTTTGGCGGCGAAAATCAGATCTAATACAATTATTTTGATGCCTCGCCCCATGGGGTAGCGAGTTGAAAAAAGTTGCCGTCCAGATCGGCCAAAGTCGCGAGCCATCCTTCTTTATCATCCATTGCCGGTTTGTAAGGCTCGGCAACGACAACTGCGCCTGCAGTCTTCAATTTGTCAAAGTCAGCTTTTACGTCTTCTGTCTCGAGTACGAACATGATCCGCCCCGGCGCATCGTTTTTGCCGTGCACTTCGCTATGCGGCCCGATAATCAGTGAACTTCCGCCGATGTCGAATCCATACCAATCTCCGTCATTCCACTCCGGTGTACCGAATAGTTTCGCATAAAAATCCCCTAATGCTTTTGCGTTTTCTGATCCCAGCATAACTGCAGTCAACTTCATACGTACCTCCTGTTTATGCTTATCAGTGTAGCAAGATTAAGATCATCCTGCACGGCCTGTATCATATGAGTTATGAGTGTCGCTGGCAAACATAAAACCATTATGGTTAAATTAACTGAAGGAAATGGACGAAACAAAAGATGCAAAATTTGCCGTTATTGATCCAAATTCAATAAATACTGACGGCGACAAATTAGTGAGTTGGTATTCGGCGAAGGACTTCATTGGCACAGTTGAAAATGTCCCAAATTTCAGATACGTTACAACGCAAGACTTAGCGTATAAAGAAAAACGCATAGTTGACAGCAACCAGCATACCTGGGTACTTTTGACGGAATTTTTCACTTGGCCTTCCGGAGCGATCAAGCCATCTGCGATGTGTGAATTTGAAGGATCAAAGCAAAACGAATTTATAAAACCGTTTATAGATACGCACATTGGGAAACACGGACATTTCGTTTTTGAAATGGGCGGAAAACACGTGCTTGCCAACCCAAAACAAATCGAAAAAGTCCGGTTTATAACTGGCCATTGTCTCTTTAGTAATCGCCACTTGCTTGCTACTAGTAACGACGGTTCGCCGGTTGATATTTTGAATCCGAGAGTTGCGCTAAAAAAACCTATTGCAAAAATAGAAATTGATGACGGATTGAGTTTTTATGAGCTTGAAGCAAGTTTAAGGTTATCCCGTTTTTTGACTGATGTTGCCGCAAGTTTGCCAAAAAACATACCATTCGAAATCAGGCTGGATGTCCCGTTCGTTCAGTATTATTTCTACTTAATAGATGCATATTGGCGCAAAATGATCTCTAAAGAGCTTTTATTTTACTGGTTCGATGTCATTGAAAAAAGACATATGTTGTCAGTACAAAGGATGAAGCGGCAAATAGTGTATTGGTTTTCAAAATCTGGCTTAGGTACTCCAGATTTTGTGGTTGATGATGGGATGCAGTCGGTTAAGGAAATTGTAAAATCTCACATTAATGGTGCTCAGACTTTCGGACCGAAAGAAATTGCAACTAGTTTGGAAGCGCATGACCCAGCATGGAAGACTATGAATCGGCTGGTAAATCAGAATTCATTTCTGGATATTGTGTATGCCAGCTACAGTATCGAGCAACTTCGCGCAAACATAGATTCTTTGCAAGACGGCACTAGCCCCAATACACTTACGATATCAATTGATAACCGCGAAGAAAGTCCAACCTTCGTAAGTTCGGATCGTATGTTGCCAAAAATAAAACAACTTAAAAACGCGCAATCGTTGCCCATAATGGACGTGTATCCGTTAGAGCACTTTTTTATTGCTAATATCCGGAACTGGGCGCTCTATGCAAATGATCCGGGTAATTTATTTTTTGATAAATCTGGTCAAAAATATACGGTCGAGGACTTGCTCATGAAAGTATACGGCGTACAGATGGATGTGATAATGAATAAAAAAATTTCCGATAGGGCGTTTTAAATGTGGTTGGGGCTGAGCCTTTTCGCAGCTCTATTATTTGCAACGACGAGTTTTTTTGATAAATATCTGCTAAATAAAGTTACCAGGAACTTTTCCGCTGCCTCGTATATCGCATTATCCAGCATTGCCGGCTTGCCAATACTAATCGTCTTGTATTTTTTAGCTCGTTCGTCACTGGCGAATTATAGCGGGTGGACTATTGCGACAGCCTTGTGTGCGGGTTTATTGCTGGTTTCCGGATACTATCTGTTTTTTCGCTGCTTGGGTTTTGCCGACACATCAATCGTGGCGATATTGTTCCAGATGGCAGTGGTCTTCAATTTGATTTTCGGTTGGATATTTCTTCATGAACATTTAGGAGCGAGTGCGATCACCGGAATAATCTTAATCCTAGTTGGCGCCACTGTATTAAATATTGAGATTGATGGAGGCAAATTCAGGTTCAAACCCGGTGTTTTTATCCCGATGCTGGGCGCATCAATCCTGGTTTCCTTAAGTGATGTATTATTTAAACATACGGCGCTTAGTGCTAACTACATCGGTACACAATTTTTTTCCTACTTATCGATTACTTTAACCGGTGCGGCACTCTACATATTGTTTCCTAAAATCAGACGGCAATTATCTGCCTTTATCCGTTCAAAAAATAAACCATTAAAAATTTCCACGGCTAATGAAGCTATAAATGCCAGCGGAGTTTTGCTTGTAAATTACGCATTAATTTTGGGGCCGATAGCATTGGTTCAAGCTGCCGTCAGCGTCGAGGCATTCTTTGCCGTAATAATAGGGATTTTCTTAACCCGCTATTTCCCGAAAATAATCAAAGAAAATGTCGGCCGCGGGCATGTAGCAATCAAGATTTTCTCTTGCTTGATTATTATTGCCGGCATATCGTTGATTTCGTAAATGTCTGGAATGATTTTGGAGTACTATTGCTTTTCGTCTACCAGTTTATCAAGCTGGATTTCAAGTATAGTCAGACGCGGGTTGCGTATGATTTTATTATCTGCCATTTCCTTCATCGCCATGGCCGCGCTTTCGCGTGTAACACCGATCATATCGGCTATCAGCTGATGGTTGACAGAAAATGGTATCCGTCGCCAGCCGCTGCGCCGTTCGACGCCGTGGCATACTGCGAGATATTTCAGCGCTGCAATTAATTTATCACGGACGTTTGATTTGCCCAGACTATCCAGGCGGACTAATAATTCGTGTACTTCCATCGAAAACCAATTCATCAGATACACCGCACTGTCGCCGTCATCGCGCATTGTCTGCAACATTAATTTGGCAGGTACCACGTATAGGTCGCAGTCTGTCAGTGCCGTGTAAAACCATTTTGTATGCGCGTCGGCACCGGAAAAAACTGCGAATGGAAAAACGGCCAACGGTTTTAACAGATGCAGAACCTTTTCGTTGCCGACGTCATCAATGTTATGAACTTTGACCACACCCTCTTTCAGCGCGTATGCTTCCGTCGGTTCATCGCCGAGGTAAAACAATATTTGGCCCTTTTGAACATGCTTCAATCGGGCATCTTCTAACAGATTCTTTAAAGCAGGAGGCATCTCATCCATATCGCAACATTGTACCCCGTAATTATTGCACGCCAAAATATATCTTACACCTTGCATGTCGAAAGTTTTACTGATATTGACGTAGTAAACAATTTACAATGGGCTTCATGCCCAAAAACTATCGGGGCGCATGTTCGGAGGTAACGATTTATGAGTTTACGATCAGCTAAAGTCGCAGTTCTTGTGTATGATTTATTTGAACAGGTTGAATTCGAAGAGCCGATCAGGCGATTGCTGTCGGAAGGAATCAGCCCAACGATAATTTCTGCAAACAAACTTTCGATGCAAGCGATGAAGCACAATGTTCCTGGTGATTTGTTTAAGGCCGATAAACTGATCGGAGACGCGAATAAAGAAGATTACATTGCGTTGATTTTGCCGGGTGGAGCATTAAATGCTGACAATTTGCGTATGAATAATAAGGCTCGTGAGTGGATACACTTTTTCCTTAATAATGATCGGCTGATCGCGGCGATCTGTCATGCTCCTTGGTTGCTTGTATCTGCGGATGCAATTGAGGAACGAAGGGTCACCAGTTATTTCACGTTGCAAGATGATATACGAAATGTTGGTGCGGAGTGGATTGATCAGCCGGTCGTGGTTGACGGAAACCTGATCACAAGCCGAAAACCGGCAGATCTGGACGATTTTGACACAGCAATTATTGACTGGCTATCGACAC
>DATIJK010000098.1:0-4193 GCA_035478715.1 Saccharimonadales bacterium (SeqCode) | reverse complement strand
TAGCGAAACTGCTCGTTACCGGCTGGTCGCTGGCAAGCGGTTATCGCGGCGGTTTGGTATTTCCATCGATATTTATCGGTGTAGCGATCGCACTGATCGCGGAAACTATTACCGGTGACACGAGTACTGGAGTGCTAGTCGGCAGTATAGCCGGTGTGTTCTGTGCGATGTTAGGGCCAGCTCCGGCTTTGATCTTCATAATCGCGCTAATTCCGTTCAAGTTGATCGGTATCGCTATCGTCGGCATCGTTTTTGCGGCCCTAGCCAACAAAATCATTGATAAGCATGCCCCGATACTTTAGAAACTGCAGAAACTAAAGGCCGCTGCCAATCAATCCCCAGAGAAAAAAGAATATACTGCCTAAAACTTGAAATCCGACAAATATCAGTAAAATCACAACGAATACGTTCATATGCTTCTTTTGAGATTTCTGCTCGACCATTACTTCACGGGTTTGCCCAGGTTGGCCGGGGACTTCGACTTGCTTGATGGCGAAAACCGGGTCGGAAACTTTTGGATGTTTCTGAACGTACAGTCGATGCAGGATTACGGCTATCATCGTCAGTGTCGCATCGATAATGCCGCAAGCTGCCAGCAACCGGTAATAAAAACCGGGGAAATTTTCGAAGTCGCTCGAAAATATTAATGGCAACAGTAACCCGACGACCGCCACCATGAATATAAAATTAACGGCGACGATTTTATTGATGTTATCTTGAATTCCTAACGTTTTTGACAGAACTTCACCGTGTAAAACGGCAAACAGCAAAACAAAATATAAGATGTATAATTTGCCGACCAGTTCGCCGGGCATCACGCCCCAGATTCCGAGAATCGAAGTGATAAAACTGAAAACGATGATTGCGAATGTGGATTCGGTGAAAAATTCCAGGTTATCGAACGTTTCCTGTTTTTCGTTACTAGTAATGAATGCGATTCCGATCAACGCATGGGTCGCGATTGCGAGTATCGTCCAAATCGCTTTTTCACTGACATCATTGAATTTGCCAATCAGCAACGTTACGACTGCAACGCCGGCAGCGGCAATCAGACAAACGATCAAAGTTTTGAAAAAAATGTTCTTGATTTTTGGTAGATCCATAGAGTTATCCTTTCAGCAATAACTATACAATAACCGGCTTTAAGAATATAGTTACGCTTATGGTTATGAAAAAGAAAAACAGAAAAATAATGGTCATCGTTGCTATTTTACTTGCCGCGGTATTGGTTGTCGGAGGAGTGGTCATATATAAAAACAAAAACCAGTGTGTACCGACATCCGACTCTTATCCGATGTGCCAGGGAGGCTGCTTTGACCCAGGTTATTATAAGCAGCACATAGATTTGTGTAATAACGTTTAGTATCCAGAATGAGTAACTCAATACTGGCATTATTTGGAGTTGCATCAGCAGCAGTCACTATCGGGGGATTTATCCCGTATGTCATATCGATAGTGAAGCATACGACAAAGCCGGAGCGTGCATCATGGTGGATTTGGTCATTTTTAATGACAGTCACGCTTATCGTGCAGATAGAACAGGGGTCGACTTGGTCATTATTCCTGACAGCGACGTATCTTGTGGCAAACGTTATTATCGCAGGCCTATCCGTGAAATACGGATACGGAAAGCTCGAACTTAAAGATAAGCTTTCAATTGCGGCAGCACTCTTGGGCGTTTTGCTTTGGCATTTTGCTGATAGTCCGACTGGCGCATTGTTAGTATTCATTTCAATTGATCTGATCGGCAACATTTTGACATACCAAAAGACATGGAAATCGCCAAAATCCGAAAATTAGCTGTCGTGGGTGTTAATCAGCGGCGGTGCTTTTCTGGGGTTGCTCTCTGTCGGGTCTTTGACCAGTGCAAAAGTAATATATCCGTTATATGTTACGATCGTCAATTCGATCACCGTGCTGATAATTATGTTTCGGCGCCGAGATTCTGATACTATTCATTGATGAGTCCTGCATCAGATAACGTGATTTTTTACGATACGGAGTTTTCTTCGCTGGACCCCTATATTGGGGAGATACTATCTATAGGATTAGTTAAAGTTAACGGCGAATCGCTGTATCTTGAGTTGGATTATACTGGCGAATACAGTGATTGGGTCAAAGAAAACATCCTTGATGATCTTAAAGGCCCCAAAGTCAGCCGGACCGTGGCAAAGATGCAGGTCGAGAATTTTATCGGCGGCAACAGGCCGTACATGGTCGCCAATGTCAATTGCTACGATGCAGTCTACACGTACAAGATATTCGGCGCGGACCACCACCCGTTTAACTGGATTCCTGTTGATTTTGCGTCAATGCTGTTCGCGCACGGCATCGACCCCGAAGTTTATATCAATCGCGAAGAAAAATTTTTCGCACGACTGGGCGTAGATTTTCATAAATATTACCAGCACAATGCATTAGATGACGCGAAATTACTCAGGGACACTTATCTGGCTCTGGTACGTTCGCGGAAATAAATTATTTCGATTTTGTGTGGAATGGTACGAACACGGCAGCCGCACCAAGTAGTACGGCGATTAATTCATGCGACCATAGCATATGGAAATAAAGCCCATGCGGAAGATCGGTAGTAGTATTTATTTGACTGAATAAGTAACGGTCACCCAGATAAAGAAAAACCAAAGCGACAAGTGCGCCAAATACCAGCCGTTTGAAAGAAGTAATGCGCAGACATTTGCTCAATAACCAATAGCCAAGCCCGACAAATAAAAGTAAGCCCAATGCGTTCGCTAATTCAAATGGCCCGAATACGCAGTTGAAACCGGTCGCGCTCATACAGCTATCTGGGAATAGTTGCTGTATGTAACTGAACGTTGAACTCCCGATTGCGACAGATCCGGCAAGTACGAAAAACACTGTTATATAGTCGGCTAAGAAACTTTTTTTAACGGCTTGGCTCCGTGATGACCGAGATTTGCTATTTGCTGATTTCGCTTTGCTCATTTCGCATCTCCGGGTTTAAACAATGATTGCATGATTACTACGACTGTCGCGCCGATTGCGGCCGCGACCACATCGCCCCTGCCGCTCAGGAACTGTATGACTACCCCCGTATTAAAAGTACCGTCAGCAGAAGCTAAATGTGTGAATACGTACCAATTGGCTAAAGTGACTGAAGCGGCGAAAATTACGGATCCGATAAATAGTGTCCACCAAGAAAACAACTTTATGCGCTTTACGAACAGCCACATGCAAACAACGAATACTGTAATCGCGGCTAAAGCTGCCGCAGTGTCGACTGAACCATAATTGCAGGCGACTGAATTCGCATGGGAATAACACTGGCGAGACCAGATATTCATCCAGCCGGAAATTGAAACGTTTTCCCATAAGGTTAATGCGCCGACCATAAATAACGCCAAGAGCAACCAGTTACGAAGTGCAGCAATCATGACAACAGTTTACGATAACGCTTATGCATAAGCAAGTATGTGTTACGGATTTCAGAAGTGTACAGGGAACATTGACTTTTCGTACAATTAAACATAAGCTCGGAACATAAGCGTAAACAATAATGTACTAAGAAAAGAAAAAGATTAGCTATGGCAACATCAAAACGGAAAACTGCAGCTGGCTCAGCCAGAAAACGGTCGGGATCGCCCAAGCGCTCCACCGCTAATATTCAGGATAGCTTCTTCAAACGTAACAAACTAGCGCTCATCATCTTTATCCTCCTATTCGGTGCCATCGGCGCCTACCTCATCGTCACCTCCCACGCACAATCCTATGTCGAACTCCACATCGGCAGCCAAAATGGTAACTGTGTTGGCTCTAGTACCATACAGAACTGCGACTGGTCTAATGACAACCGTGTCTGGGTTGACAACTCCGGCAACAGTGAGTTTAACATCAAGAGCAAAGCCAACATGTGTCTCGACGACTGGAACGGCCAAATCCAGACCAAACCCCAATCCCAAGGTGGTGTCCGAGCCTACGTCCACTACGTTTCCTGCAACGACAACCTAGACCAAAAATGGTACTGGAACGGTGCCAACAACCATGAACTCAGAAATAAAGCTAGTGGCGGTTGCCTCAATGCCTTAGGTGATTCAACAGCACCTGGTACCCCGCTCGGTGTCTACTCCTGCAATGGTGGCAGCAACGAAGCCTTCTTTGAGAGTCAGCAACCTTCTTCTGGCGGCAGCGGCGGCAGCACCGAAACAACCGGCCAG
>DATIJK010000097.1:0-16033 GCA_035478715.1 Saccharimonadales bacterium (SeqCode) | reverse complement strand
GGCGAGGCATCAAAATAATTGTATTAGATCTGATTTTCGCCGCCAAACAACTCCGAGACTGACCGTTCATCATACATTGCTACGATTGCATCTGCGATAAGCGGCACGATTGAGACGATCTCGATTTTTGGTTTTTTTATCGCTACAGATGGCGGCAGTGTATCTGTCACGACAATAGTATCTATTGGCGATGTTTCGAGCCGCTGCGCTGCGGGACCAGAAAAAATGCCATGGGTAGCAACGACCGTGATTGATGACGCGCCAAGCTTCTGTAACTGTCCAGCCGCAGCACAGATCGTACCAGCGCTATCAATCATATCGTCAATGATCACACAGCGGCGATTTTTGACATCACCGACCAGATGCAGGACCTCCGCTTTGCTTCCGCCGAGCCTGCGTTTATGAAAGATTGCCAGATCATTGCCAAGCAAGCGCGTATAACGTTCTGCGAGCTTAACCCTGCCAGCGTCCGGTGAAACTATTACACAATTTGGCCCAAACGATTTCTGAATATGATCTGCAAGTACCGGTAGCGCAATCAGATGATCGAACGGTCCATCAAAGAATCCTTGTGTTTGCCCGCTATGTAAATCAACGCCGACTATGCTGTCTGCTCCGGCGATCTTTAAAATGTCGGTTATCAATCGAGCAGTTATTGGCTCGCGCCCCGATGCTTTTCTGCCTTGCCTGGAGTAACCGAAAAATGGACACACTGCGACAATCCTCCGAGCTGATGCCCGCTTGGCCGCATCAATGAGTATAGCCTGTTCAATAATTGCATCGTTTACTGGCATGCTGTGCGTCTGAATAATAAAAACGTCGGCTCCCCTGACGGATTCCATTATTTCGCACTTGATTTCTCCGTTAGCGAAATGGTCAAGCTTTATTTTGGCCAATGGTACTCTGATCCTATTGGCGATGGCTGCAGCCAAATCCGGATGGATGCTGCCTGAAATTATCTTCAAATGCTTCCGCTGTGTTGACCGCATCTTCTGCACCTCTTAAATTCGTACCTCAATTCTATACTCTATATTGATTGAAAACCAAAATATTATGCAGAAATAGAGCCGTCTTTTCGTGATAAACTAGCATGAATGGCAACCTACAAACACCCGCAAGCAGCACAAAAAGAACATATTGAACCAACACTATCAAATAATAATAAAGGTCCGATTATTGGCTTTTCTGTGGGATTACTTCTGCTCATACTTTGCGCTATTCCGGCGCACGGCCATTCATTATCCGGACTTCAGGCTGATATTTATCATTCTATAAACAATGTCAGTCTGCCATCGGCATTCACGCGGGGGGCAACGTACGCAACCGAGGGGCTCGGTGCAGGCTGGGCCATTGCAGCATGCGTGTTGATTGCACTACTTTTAAAAAAATACCGTCTGTCTTGGCGTTTTTTCTTTACCGCCGCAGGCACAGTCGCGGTGTTTTACGTTATCAAGAAAATCATCAATGAACCAAGACCGATAGCAATGTTGCATGGCAACTTGCACCAACGAGTCGTAGAAACTGGCCCGGGTTTTCCATCAGGACATGTCGCCGCAGCAACCGCGCTAGCATTAACATTATGGTATGTATTACCAAAGAATTGGAGATGGGTTCCGGTGATTTGGATACTGATCGTAGCATGGTCCCGCATATATTTGGGAGTACATACTCCAGCAGATGTACTAGGCGGTTTCGCAGTCGGACTAATGGCAGTCAGCTTCATTCGCCTACTTCCAATGTCAGTTTCACGTCCGCTCCGGCTGGACGAGTAGGAAAAGGATTACAGGTCGATATTGAATTATTGTTTCTTTTAGTGTATAATAGTAATTAACGGCATTCCCGTTTTTTTATTTATAGATACAATTGTCAATAATTATGCGTACAACGACTGAATTCTTTGAACCGGTAAAAGCTTCACCACCAGATGCTAGATGGCTTGATGAAACTATTGATTGCAATGCACATACTACACTTCGTTTAGTACGCCAAGACACACGAAGAATCATTGGCGGTATCTTGGCAGAAGGGTTGGTAGAAGATGCAACTCTAATGGTTAGCGAGCTAACAGGCAACGGTCTAGGAGCGAAAGATCCGGAGGCAGACTTTACCGCAAAGGTCGAGTTTGGGGTCGTGGAAGAACCTACAGCACTTAATGAAGGGCGTATCGCGTCTCCTGGTAATGTAGTCATCAAAGTGAGTGATACTAGAGATGGCATGCTACCCGCAAAAATTAATCTTCACCCCAGCACAGAAGCCAAAGATGGCGAACATGGAGACGAATCAGTAGACCACATGGGATTACCAGTGGTTGTTGCTTTGTCCGATCGCCGACTTGGATATGTAGCCCCAAGTGGCGATTTCGTGAAGAGCGTCTGGACTGTCCTTGGTCCACAGAATATAAATAATTGATTAATTTTATACATCAGTACGTCAAATATCACAAACTCGAGTCTTGACATGGAATTAGTTTATAAACTAAACTATTTATAGGTTTAAATTTTATTTATGGCTACACGATCTAAGAATCTGCAGGAATTATTCGCGACATCGGATGTCGTGCAACGCATGATGCGTCAGTGCATTCATCAGGTTTTTAACGAGATGGGCATTGCTCCATCACAATTACATCTAATTCATACAATCGAAATGATGCAGCCGGTCAGCCTTAAAAAGCTGGCTACAGAGATGCGTCTTACACCCGGCGCCATCACGCAGTTGGTGGATAGTCTAGTTGAATCAGGTTATGTAAAACGGACGCATGGCACAGAGGACCGTCGCGTGATCGTTGCAGAGCTAACCGAAGAAGGCAAAGCAAAGCTTGGCCTACTAAAGCGTAAAAAACGGGCAATGTTGGAAAAAGTCGTCGCCGAAATGGATGATACCGAAATCGATGTATTTTTAAAAGCACAGAAAAAAATGTTAGCGTACCTAGAAAATTATTGCCGGAACAGTAAAAAGTAAACACAGGGAGTTTTATAAAAACATTATGAGATTATTTTCGTTTGGGCGGAAAAAGACGCCAGCTGCCGCTGAAGCAAACGTCCAACCTACCGATCATGCGTCAGAGGGCGAACGCAGCCATGCAGAAATTATGGTAGTGGTCGTTGCACTGATGTTAGCGATGCTTTTGGCCGCGCTTGACCAAACGATCGTGAGTACCGCCCTTCCCCGCATCGCAGTCGATCTGAACGGGCTGAACAAGCTTTCCTGGGTCGTAACGTCTTATCTGATAACCAGCGCCGTAGTGACGCCTCTGTTCGGCAAAATCAGTGATCAACTCGGGCGTAAAAAGATTTTCATGGCTGCCATAGTTATCTTTCTTATTGGTTCGGCATTGTGCGGTTTATCCCAGAATATGAACCAACTTATATTTTTCCGCGGCCTGCAAGGCGTCGGCGCTGGCGGTTTGATGGCCCTGGTATTTGCAATAATCGGTGATATAATTCCGCCACGCGAGCGGGGCCGGTATCAGGGCTACTTCGGTGGCGTATGGGCACTTTCTAGTGTCATCGGGCCTCTGCTTGGCGGCTTATTTACCGATCATCTGAGCTGGCGTTGGATATTCTATATCAATATTCCTCTCGGGTTAATTGCATTGTCTGCAATCCAGGCGCGATTACACTTACCCGTCCATAAAGTACTGCACAAAATAGACTTTTTAGGTGCCGGGCTGTTGGGTGCAAGTGTCGTCAGCCTGCTACTAGTAACGGTACTTGGCGGCACTGATTATCCTTGGGTAAGCCCGCAGATATTCGGGCTGGGAATCACAGGCGCCCTAATGGGAGCTCTGTTCATTTGGTGGGAGACCAAAGCCAAGGAACCGATCATTCCATTAAAACTTTTCAAAAGCGACATCTTCCGAGTATCATCGACGCTCTCATTGTTATCTGGCGCAGTGATGTTCGGAGTAATGGTATTTATTCCAGAATACCAGCAAATCGTCCGCGGCTATTCAGCCACTAAATCAGGATTACTAATGCTACCCTTGGTTGGCGGCTTACTGGTTGCGATGATAATTTCTGGTCGTACGATATCCAAGCTGGGCAAATACCGTATTTTCCCAATTGTTGGAACGGCCGTCACTACGCTGGGCATTTGGTTGTTCAGCCATATATCGCTTGATACCAGTCAACTGATGCTATCGGTGTGGATGGTGATATTGGGACTTGGCATCGGGTCGTACATGCAGGTTATGATTTTGGCTGTGCAAAATTCCGTCGACCGCAAAGATATGGGGGCTGCGACCTCAACCATCACGTTCTTTAGAAGCATGGGGGCATCGTTTGGTACCGCAATTTTTGGCGCGATATTGACTGCCCGACTAACGTTTTACCTCACGCAATATTTACCGAGCTCCGCATCACAAATCAACTCTAAAAGCCTGCAGCAAAGCACAGACATCCTCGGCAAACTGCCGCCAAACATCGTACATGATATTCTGGAGGCATTCTCACACGCTTTCCATGACGTATTTCTGTATGCCGTGCCGTTTGCATTGCTAACATTCGGCGTGTCTTTCCTGTTACGTGAAGCCCCCTTGAGAACATCGACAAGAGATAGGGCCGAAGGCGAAGGCTTCGAGAGCAAGCGCACCGTCGAAAGCCAACATATTTAATAGAAAAAAGCTTTTGCAGTAATGTTGGTTTTATCGATCCAGCCGAAATCTCGGCTATCCGTGCTCTGTGCTTTGTTATCGCCGACGATGTAAACCTGGTCATCCCTGACATCCTGGATCCTTTTGATTTTCTCAATCCCATCATGCGACACAATGACTATATCCCGAAGTTTTACGTTGCCGGTAAAAGTATGCGCGAACACAATCTTTCCATCGCGAAGCTTCGGCGACATGCTTTGGCCGCTGACACGCCGAATCACTAGTGGACTAAGCTTTTTTGGTTTCCCAGAAAATTTTGGAAATTTCATCAATTTGGTCCAATAATTTTTGCGCTACTTCAGGTTCTAAATGGTGCTTGCATTCGCTAGCCTGCTTTATTGCTTTCCAGAATTTTTCGTGCAGATCCGGATACTTTTCCAGGTGTTCCGGCTTAAAGTAATCGGCCCACAGTACCATCAAATGATGTTTAACTAGCTCAGCGCGTTCTTCCTTGATAATTATCGCTCGAGTTTTGTTGTGATCATCAAGCCCGGAATATTTCTCCATGATTGCCTTGACACTTTTAGCTTCGATTTCGGCCTGCGCTGGATCATATACCCCGCACGGCAAGTCACAATGCGCATACACCGATTTTATAAACGATAATTTCATACATCCCTCCTGAATCTAAGATTTACACACTAAGTATATATTATTCGGCTCGAACACTGTTCGCAGCTCGCCACTTGGAAATTTCGGCGTGGTGGCCGGTCAGCAGAATGTCTGGTACTTTCATGCCGCGAAAGTCTTCGGGTCTAGTATATTGCGGAAATTCAATATTCTCGTCATCTTGCTGGAATGATTCTATTTCGGTTGAATTCTCGCCACCTAATACGCCCGGCAACAATCGCACGACCGAATCTATGATAGTTAGGGCTGGTAATTCACCGCCTGTCAGTACGTAATTACCGACACTATATTGCAAATCAACGAACTTCGTAATTCGCTCGTCATAGCCCTCATACCTGGGGCATAGGATGATTAAATCTTGTTTTTCTTGCGCAAGTTGTTTTGCGTCGGATTGCACATAAGTTTTTCCGCGTGGCGTGGGAAGCAATACTTTGGCGTTTTTGACCTTTGTCTTGGCAAATTCGATCGCTGCGACTACCGGTTCAACCTTTAGCAGCATTCCATCTCCGCCGCCGTATGGCGTATCATCAACTGTCTTGCGCGGGCCCAGCCCGTAATCACGAAGGTTTATAAGTTCGTATTCGACGATTCCGCGGTCGCTTGCTTTCCACAGCATACTGGCATGCAGATAAGGTTCGAAGACTTCTGGGAACAGACTGATTATCTGAATTTTCATCTGTTGTTATTATCTCATAAACTGTTAGCATTCCTTAGCACAAGCAATTACGTTACAATTACTGTAAATGGATGCATTATTGTTTGTACTGATTGGGCTCGTTTCAGGCAGCCTAATCGGACTGGTTGGCACAGGAGCCGGGCTGATAATTATCCCGGCGTTAGTTCTTCTCGCGCACTTCAATGAAAAGACGGCAGTCGGCACGTCATTAACACTTTTGATGTTTCCCGTCGGCATTTTCGCTGCTTACGCGTACTGGCATCATGGCTATGTAAACACGAAAGCCGCCATATTTATCGCGCTTGGGTTTATCTTAGGCAGTTTTATCGCGGCAAAATATGCGACAGGTTTACCGGTTGCGACCGCTACCAAAATCTTCGGTGTCGTCGCAATCATTATCGGCATAAAAATGCTGTTAATAAAATCTTGAAGAAACTCTCAACATTAGAAAATTTACGGCTACTTTAATTTGATTTTGGTGGAGCGGCTTCAGCTTTTGACTGGTAATTCTGTTGCGGTGGTGTCTGCGTCTGATTATTTGTTTGCGGTGATTGGTTGGTCGATGTTTGGCTTTTGTGGCGGCTCATTACGAACCATCCTGCCGCAGCTAAAACTACAAGCACAATAACAACCAACAAAAGCTCCATGACGCCAAACCCTCTGTTGTCTAATTTTTTCATAGTGCCGGTCCTCCAACTCTGAAACTCGTTGCTGTAGGGTTACCATAATTATAATACGATGCAGCCAGTCCAGTTGGCTGGTAGTAATTTGTTAATTGCGCCGGCGTCGATGAGCCATACAATGTATATGCGGTAATAGCTGATGAACCCGTATTACTGCCCAGTGTCCCGTTACCCATATCAGTTTTAGCAATCGTGGCCACACTATCTTCGACTTCACCATAAGGGCTTACCCACCCGATACTATTAAATGTAGCACCGCGTGAAGTCCAGACAGATTCCGGGAAATAACCAATTTCTTGATTGTTATACCAAATTTGCCACTGATTATTTGCGAATAAGATTTTGTAGTTTCCAGTTGAACCAACCGATACTTGATCTCCAACATGGAACGAGGTGCTAACTGGCACGAATCCGGTTCCGCCATTCTGGGCGTATCCAATAAATTCACTACTGACCCATGCGGTTGCGAACAATATAGGAATCGGTCGATTTACATCTTTGTACCAACCTATCTCCACAACTTGCTTATTGTCAGGTGATCCAGCCCAAATTTCAAATATCGAGTGATGCAATGGATCATCACTTGGTTGCTGGGGATTTATATATGGGTTTGGTTGATTCATAGTCGCTGATACGCCGCTAGCTGAAAAATTACCATTGTTGTTTTGATTAGCACCGACCCAGTAATAGCACGTATTGCCACCTATCACTGAACTGTGGCAATTTGCATTGTATGTAGTGCCGCCCTGGATTATTTTGCCATTAGTATTCCAGCCCCATACTTGCGCGGTCGTACCGTTGCAACCCCACAAATTGGTTTTGCTATTATTAGCCGTTTGCGAACTGTAAACATCCAGGCATTTGCCTGACGAGTTACTGATTAAATTATTGAGAGATTGCTTTGGATCAGTGCCAACGTGCCATTTCTGGTTTGCATTTCCATTGCAGTCGAACAATTCGATTTTTGTCCCGTTTGCAGTCTGATTTTGATATACGTCAAGACATTTTCCATGAATTCGAATTGAATTATCGCTATATAATGAAAACTTTTGCGCAGCATCTGTTGTACTGCAGGGGAAAATATTAATTGGAGTACCATTTGCGGATAGGTTTTTATAAAGATCCAAGCACATGACTTGGCCGGCACCATTTTTTAAAAACGACGATAACTGTCCAGTTTTCAAGACCGTCGCTGTTGTCGCCGCTTTGCTCGCGACTATGAAATAAGTACCCGCTATGCCAAAAAGTACTATTACTGCAAGCAGCGCTACTATATGGCTGAACCCTTTTGAATTTGTTTTTGTTAATTGAATATTCATTTTTTAAAGCATGAGCTTATTATCGTAACCAGTATATATATGGAATCATGTAATAGCAATTTTAAACAAAAAGGACCTCATAATGAGGTTCTTTTTGTCACATATAAAGCTCCCAAATCGTTCGAATTACCAAGACGAAATGGCTCGCAAGAGCTTTTTGAAAATTTTTGTGTTTTTTAAGGTGTTAGTCGTTTTCGACTTCCGTTTACTATACTCGTTGCAAATCGTATGCGCAAGCGATTTCCCGGTATTATTAACAGCAATTTAACCCTAAAGAAGTAGCCGCTGTTAGACGTCTAGATCGTCTAGATCTTCCAGCTCTTTGCGTGTCTTACTCACGACACTTTCTTCGTCTGGCGCTTCATCCTTTGGTAATTCATCAATCATGCCGTCGCCGTCGTCATCTTTTGGCGAATCTTTTTTGCTGTTTTTTGAAGCGTAATCATCGTTGTTATCGCTGGAATTATCATCAGATGAAGATGATCGATTCTGACCCGGCACACCGTTGTCTACAATTTTTAAATTGTAACGGGCGTCGTTCTTAGTTCCGAGTGCACGTAATAATGTACGCAGGCTTTGCGCAGTTGCGCCCCGTTTGCCGATTACACGGCCTAAATCTTCGGGATCGACGGTAAGTTCAAGCAAAACGCCCTTTTCATCGATTCGGCGCTCAACCTTGACTTCGTCAGGTTTACTTACTAGAGATTTGACAACAAATTCTACAAATTGCTGGTCAATACTGCTCATAGGACTCTCCTCAATTATTGTAGTTCTACTATTATATCAAATTGCGTAAAGCAACAACTGCAGTTACTACAATCTGCACTATTAAATAAATTTACTTTTTGATTTTAATTACGATTCTTTTGTCGCTTCGTCTTCGGTGTCAGACGCCTCAAGTGCTGGTGCGGTTGGTTCTTCAGCGGAACTCGTTTTTGCTTCTTCGGGCTCGGCTGTAGTTTCAGCTGGCTTTTCATCCGATTTTTCAACGGGCTCTTCAGGTCGGTTGCGACGCAGTTTTTCTACGTTTCGAATCACACGTTTCTTATCTTTGCTTGGTTTTTCAACCCAATCCGGAAGTTTTACACCTTCGCTGGTAAGCATTTTTACGACCCGGTCAGACGGTTGAGCACCGTGATCAAGATAATATACAATCTTATCCTTATTGATGGCTACAGCTTTAGAATGCGGGTCATAGCTGCCGACATTTGCGACAATCCTACCGCTGGTTGGGGTAAATCGGGAATCCTGAACGACGACACGAAACATCGCGTGTCCTTTACGTCCAGTTCGTTGCATACGGATAGCTAGCATTGGTGATTGTTCTCTCTTCTTACACTTTAAGATTTATAAACTAATCTCGCTATATTTTACAGATTAGCGCCTCTGTTGTCAAACAGAATTGATGCTTTTTAAGCAGCTTTACCCAAATCCAACCAGCCAAGTGCCGCAGAGCGAACGATTGCCAAAGGCTCATATATGCGCCAATTATCTTCATTCCTAGCACGTAATTGTGATGACTGTGCATCAAATGGAACAACCACTCCCCTCGGTACTATTGTAGAACTGCCTATAGGTAACATAGCTTGAACGGTAGCGTCTGCGCGTGGCATATGATGTGGATGCGCCAATACCGCGACGTCGCCTTCTTGTAACAAGCGCATTCTATGTATTGCTCGCATGGCATCTACGGCAACTGCGCGGGTTTCATAATATTTGCCTGGAACCCCTAGACGATGTGCGCCAGTATACCCCAATTCGCGCAAAGCGTCATCGACTTCAAACGAGGCGAATATCGGAACATTACGAAACAATGCAAGCGCGATTTTAGCTAGCATCATATTACATAATCCTGGCGTTAGCTTACCGTTTTCTCTTCTATGACCGAAAGCGGGTAAGATTGCACAGCTCGCCCGCCTTATATTTCCATGCGGATTGTATTCACCGGTCAATGCGCGCCGAGTCAATGCGGCCAGCTTGCCGTCTGATGAATAATATGCCAGATTTCGGAGGCCGGCGTTCTCTATCATTTGTTTTAATTTTTATAAGTTTTCAGAGCGGCTTCGGCAGCCTGTTGCTGACCGATCTGTTTGCTTGGGCCTGAGCCCTGGCCTTTCAACTTGCCGTTGACAAACACGCCGACAGTAAAAATTTTGTCATGGTCCGGGCCGTCTTCTTCGAGGACTCTATATTCTGGCGTAAAACCATCGCGGCTTTGCACAACTTCTTGCAAGTGCGACTTCGGATCCATCCACGAGCCCGTATCCAGAATATCTTTGAATGTGATTATAAGATTATCTGTTATGAACTGTTTCGCCGTCTCGTAACCCTTGTCCAAATACAACGCACCGATGACAGCTTCGAAGCTATTTGCCAATATTTGTTGGCGGGCCCGATCAGTACCGTGCTTCTCGCCGCGGCTCAGACGAAGCAGCGGCTCGAAACCACAGCGTGCAGCAGCAGCTCCGATGCTTTCGGTCCGCACTAACGCACTTCGCCAGTTCGTTAATATGCCTTCAGGTTCTGAAAAATTACCGTAAAGGTATTCTGTAACCACCAACTCAAGCACGGCGTCGCCCAGAAATTCCAGGCGTTCATTGTGCGCGCTGACAGTTTTTTTATGCTCGTTTAAGTACGATCGATGGGTAAATGCCGTAACAAGTAGTTCTATGTCGTTAAAGTCAATTCCAAGGATCGATCGCGCAAAATCACTATATTTCGTGTAATCCATATCATTTTTACAGTTAGGACTTAGGAATTAGGAACTAGAATTTAATAAACAAACTGATTCTTATTCTAGTTACTAGTTTCTAGTTCTATTTCTGATGCTTTTCCTTTCTTATTTTATCTGTTATACCGGATTGTCTAGAATCATTTCATGTGTTTCCAGCGTAATCCAATTGTTCGTCTTGTCAGATGTGAATTTAAACGCTTTCTATGAGCTAGTGCCGTTGCTACAGCCAAGAAGAATGATTGCGGCACATGAAGCTGATACTGCAGCCAACTTAGTCTTGTGTTTTGGTGGCTGCCGCTCATAATTTGCCTTCTCGGATCTTTTTCATACCGACAAGCATCAATTTGCCGATGTCTTCATACTCAATTTTATCTACCGCTTCTGTGGCCGGGAACCATTTGATGTCATTGAGCCAATCTTCCGGTTGCAGTTGGTCCGTATTGCCCTGGCCTTCTACCAGCCAGATGTGCATGGTCATTAATACGAGCGTCTGTGCACGGCGGTATCTGAATTGGACTTTGCCTAACCAGCTTATTGCTTCCATATCTTTCAGGCCGGTTTCTTCGTGGATTTCGCGTTCTGCGGTCGCGCCGTGTTCTTCGCCTGGTTCGACGTGGCCTTTGGGGATGGTCCAGCGATTTTTAGCATCCTGGATCAGCAATATTTCCAACTGTTTGTTGCGTGGGTTGCGACGGAATACAACACCGCCGGATGTCGTTTCGCGAACGACTTCATTAATTACCGGCCGCCGTATTTGAACGAAGTTACGGATATTCTTCAAAGGTCTTGGCCGCTTCATGATTTGCCGCCAGTCTTTTTATCCGCCGGCGCAGATTTTGATTTATCGGGTTTCGCAGATTTTTTTGGCTCCGGTTCTGACTTTTCATCAGACCTGAGCGCCGTACCCAAAACGCCATTTACGAACTTCGAGGAATTCTCGCCCCCGAACGCTTTGGCAAGTTCTACCGCTTCGTTGATAACGACTTTGGGCGGTACGGATTTGTCATACGTCAATTCGTACAAGCCAATTCTAAGAACAATCCGATCCATCCGGGCGATCTGGTCAATCGGCCACTCCGGCGCGATCGGTTGCAGTACAGCATCCAAATCTTTTTCGTGCTTAACAACACCGTTAACCAGTTGTTCGACAAATGATTTGTCGTCGACCATCGAATCGTACCGGGCGATATTTCGATCAAGGACTTCTTTTAAATCGAAATTCTCGTCCTTGGCATCACGACGAAAATCCAGCTCATAGAGCGTTTGCAATGCGATGATTCGACCGAGGTGACGATTCGATGCCATAGTGAGTACTCTTATTTATTTGCTAATGTACGACCTGAACTAAAATTTTTGTTCAGGCAGCGGTTTTTGACGATTTCTTGCCTGATTCGCGCACAGTGGTGCGGACTTTGACCGGAGATTTGGCATTGACCTTGCGTGCCAAAGTAAGCACTATGTGACTGCGCCTTGTCCCGGTTTTACGCGGACTGGTTCGTTTTTTGGGCTTGCCCATAAATTTCCGAAATGCTCCTCTTTATTTGCTAATTACTAAACTCGGGCTCATTATAGCTGATTACCCCTAATATCTCAACCCTTTACATCAGGAGGTACTATAGATATGAATTCTGCCGTTTATTTGACTACGAAACTCAGGATCTTGTCTTTAACATATACCGTCTTGACAATATTCTTTCCGGAAATGTGCGGCAACACTTTTTCATTAGCTTCTGCTGCTGATACAGCGGTATCTTCTGAAGCATTTTTTGGCATCTGCAATTGTCCGCGGACTTTGCCATTCACTTGTACGACAACGGTCACTGTATCTTGAACCAAGAATATTTCGTCGTATTTTGGCCAAGCGCTCAGATGAATTGATTTAGACGACTCATTGTTCGGACTTAATTCGCCTGCTGCGGCCAGGTAGCTCCAAAGTTCATCGGTGATATGCGGCGCGAATGGTGCTAGCAACTTCAAAAAATCGCGGATCGTTACAAACCAAGCTACCGGTGCTTTGCTGAATGCCTCACCACCGTCATACGCAATTTTATACAGCGCATTTATTTCTTCCATCAGTGCGGCAATCGCAGTATTGAACCCTAAGGATTCCAGATCTTCTGATACTTTTTTAATGGTCTTATTACTGATTTGCATTAGTTTTTCGGCCATTTCGGTATCTGAGTCATTTGCTTGGTATTTCATTCCGTTGACGTAATCATTAGTGATCGTCCATACGCGTTGCAAGAATCGGAAACTGCCGCCCATGCCTTCGACACTCCAGTTTGCTGTCTGGTTCCACGGACCGATGAACAGTTCCATTATGCGGATACAATCTGCTCCGTAACCCTGCTCAATGATTTCGTCAGGAGCAATGACGTTGCCGTAACTTTTGCTCATCTTACGGCCATCCGGCGCCAATATCATTCCTTGATTGCGCAATATCTTGAACGGTTCGTTAAAATTGATCAAACCGTCGTCAAACATGACTTTCGTCCACATACGGGCATACAACAGATGCATGACAGCGTGTTCTGCACCGCCGATATAATCGTCGACCGGCAGCCAGTATTTAACTTTTGCATCGTCGAAAGCTTTGGCGTTATTGTGCGGATCAGCGAATCGCAGGAAATACCAGCTGCTGCAGGCGAATCCGTCCATGGTATCGGTTTCGCGCTCGGCTTTGCCGCCACACTTCGGACATGTCGTATTGACGAATTCCGGCACGCGCGCCAACGGGCTGCGTCCATCGCCGCTTGGTTCGTAGCTTTTGATCTCGGGCAGTACAACAGGCAACTGGTCGTCTGGAACGGCGACCGCACCGTCTTTTGGACAATGAATAATCGGAATCGGCGCGCCCCAATAGCGCTGGCGACTTATCAGCCAATCGCGAATCGAGTAAGTAATCGTTCGTTTGCCCATACCATTTTTTTCCATCAGGTCCATCATTTTTTCGGTTGCATCATGGATGTCCAAACCGTCCAGTTCACCAGAATTCACCATTTTGCCAGCTTTTTCCTGCACTTGACTAGCTTTGGTAATTGGTGAGGTGTCACCATCCGGACCGACCACTACTCGGTCCACGGGTAACTTGAACTCTTTCGCGAATTCAAAATCCCGCATGTCATGGCCAGGTACACCTACGACTGCACCGGTACCGAAGCCTGCCAACACGAAATCCGACACCCAGACCGGCAATTTTTTATTGTTCAACGGGTTAGTGATATAAAATCCAGTGAATGCGCCGGTTTTCAAGCGGCCTTCTTCTTTCCGTTCTAATTCACTTTTGCTTAACGCTTTCTGGACGTAATGTTCCACCGCTTGCCAGTGTGTTGGACCGTCATCTGGGACTACTTCCTGGCTCATGACTTTCTGGACGAACGGATGTTCTGGTGCTAAAACGACGAAAGTAGCACCATAATTGGTATCAGGCCGCGTTGTAAATACAGTGATTTCCTCATTATTTTTGGCATTTGATACTTTATAAGTGATGTTAATGCCAGTCTTACGACCAATCCAGTTCCGCTGTTGTGATTTGATTCCTTCAGACCATTCGACTTCATCCAAATCTTTTTCTAATCGATCGGCATAATCCGTAATCTTAAAAAACCACTGTTTCAGCAATTTCTTTTCGACTTCGCTGCCGCATCGCCAGCATTTGCCATTTTCTACCTGCTCGTTTGCCAGAACAGTCTTATCGACCGGGCACCACCACTGCGGACTCTCTTTTTGATACGCCAAACCTTTCTTGAATAACAACAAAAAGAACCACTGTGTCCATTTGTAGTATTCAGGGTAGGAACTGGTGATTTCACGTGACCAGTCATAACCGAATCCCATCTGCGTCAACTGCTGCTTAAATCGCCCGGTATTCTGTTTGATGGCTTCCTGCGGGCTGATGCCGGTTTTGATGGCGTAATTCTCTGCCGGCAAACCGAATGCATCCCACCCCATCGGATGCAGTACATTGAATCCGTTCATACGCGCATGGCGTGTCAAGGCATCACCGATGGTGTAATTACGAACATGCCCGACATGCATCGCGGCACCGCTTGGATACGGGAAATATTCCAGGATGTATTTTTTCGGCATATCAGATTTGTCGACAGCTTCGTATATTTTGTCTTCTGCCCATTTTTTCTGCCATTTGGGCTCTATTTCTTTCGGATTATAGCGTTGCATCAAAAACTCCTAAAGTTGGTTGTTACTGAAATTTTAGCAAATTAATATAGGTGCCCTAAAGGGCGAGGAGGAATTGCGAGCAATTGCGCAATGATTTCATAGTTTAATTATACCAGATAAACTGTGTTCTGTTAAGTTGTGAAGCCGAGTTTAGCGCACGTTGCTTTGTCTGCTACCGGACATTTAGTTGGGGTTGTACCGGGCTTAGCTGTCGGTGAACAATAGATTGAGAGCTCGATCTTAGGATCATTGCACGCAGGATTTGTTGCAGGATTGATGAGCGCTTGCGGACTAATCGAAGCAGGGACCTTTGGCGGCGTTGCCATATCACCCAGTCCTAATGAT
Organism: Saccharimonadales bacterium (SeqCode); assembly: GCA_035478715.1. Taxonomy (GTDB): domain Bacteria; phylum Patescibacteriota; class Saccharimonadia; order Saccharimonadales; family UBA4665; genus JAICLK01. Next base: position 813 of record DATIJK010000097.1, on the reverse strand, counting down.
TTCAGGATTGTCATGATCGGTGTGGCTCCTACTGGCATCTCTACCGTGACGGATTGGTTGCCAGGCGTGATGTCCAAGCTGCCATTAACGGATGCCGTACCAGTGCTATCTTTAGAATCCGCTTTCAAAGTCATTCCAACTTTGTTCGTGCTGGAATTGACCGTAAATCCGATCAAACCCGTCGTTGTGCTACCATCATCGCCTTTTAAGGAGAAACCAAGTGAGAACGGATACACGACTCCGCCAGTATAGTCCTGACTAATAGTTACTGAATTTGCAGCGTTTTTTGTATCAGTAAACTTCAGTTTACTTACAAGTTTAGTGCCCTTATCGGCCCACATTTCAAATGTGTATTTCGAGTCGGCTTTGTTGATTTCGTCCTTTAGGGATTTCATGTCGATGGCTTCGCTGATGCTTTTGCCGTTATTGACCTTTTTGGACCAATCGTTCAACTGGCTGCTGTCGAGCGCCTGGCCGACGGCAGTGACATACGCTTGCAAATTTGCTTTGTTGTATCCGACTTTGTAATGGTACATCGTGCGTCCGCTAACCGTTTCTTTGCCGATGTACTGTTCTTGCGTTAGCACTGCTTTTGACCTGTCGCCGGTGAAAATATATTGCTTGTTGACAGTCTGAACTTTATTCACCGCATCCTGTACCTGTGCGGCAGTAGGTGATTTGTCCGCATTCGTAATATCGCTGCCAGTCGATTCTGACGCCATACTCTTCAGACTGCTGACATATGAGTCGATCAACGTATGGTCTATCACGATCCATTTGCCGTCGTATTTCGCCAGGGCGCCTGCGCCTGCC
>DATIJK010000096.1:0-26196 GCA_035478715.1 Saccharimonadales bacterium (SeqCode) | reverse complement strand
TATCGTGAAAGGCGACGCGAACAAAATTGCCGATCCGCCGATCGTGCCTAATCAAGTTGTCGGCAAAGTTGTCAAAAGCGTGCCGCACCTGGGCTGTGTCGTTAACGCGCTGCATACGCCGATCGGCCTGATTCTCATCGTGTATATCCCGGCAATTATTCTGGTAGCCTACGAAATCAAGCTGCTCGTGCAACGATTGACGCGGCTGGAGGTTGCTAAACGGGAAGGGCAGTCTGCCGGCGATAATCCTCGTTCATCGTTTCAACCCAAGCCAATGCCGGCCATGGCGCAAAGCCAACAAGCTGCCACCGCAACAATCAAACAGCCAGCCACAGTCGCACCGATTGAACGCGATGATATACCCGCGGTAGTCCATACACACCGAGTTGTTAGAAGCATTGACGGCATACGCGTAGTATTCGCGATTGTAATCATGACATTTGTAGTTGGGTCAACGTTTGCATCGCTTCAATCAACTGCCAAACTGACAGGCAACAGCATTACCGTGACATTTCCAAACAATTAAAAGGAATTCTTATTTAACTGGATTCCAGCCTTCGCTGGAATGACAGTAAGGTACATTATTCTGCGCGGCAGTAATTAATACGACGTATGTATTAAATTTTAAGGTGTTATAATCAATTTTATGAGTACTGCTGCCACCAAAGAAGATTTACAGTCCTTAATAAAACGGTCCGATAAGCAGTTCGACGTGTTAAATAAGAAAATAGACAGCCGTTTTGATGACATGATGAATGTCATGCAAACCTTTATGCATCAGGTTGATGCTAGGTTCACAAAAGTAGAAAGTGAAATTGTAGATTTAAAAATATCTATAGATAAATTGACGAATACGCTAGATGGATTTTTAGCCCGACTTGATACGATTGATAAAGAAAACGCTATCCGTGACAGGCAATTTCAGCGCCTCCTCGAATGGGCACACAAAGTGTCTGAAAAAACTGGCATACCTTTAGAAAATCTATAAATTGCAATGCCTAAATTAGAAGATAAATATAGTATCAAAATTCTTGAAGAAATCCGCGATAGAAACAAGGAGATACTTGCGATAGTTGGGGATATGCAGAAGAAAGTCGCTCTGCTTCATGACATTAGAAAAGATTTCGATGAAATTAAGCAGGACGTAAAAGTTATTAAAGCCGCCGTTACCGACCAGGGCAAGCAAGTTCAGGACCACGAACGGCGCATCGGCAACTTAGAAGCGGCGCGCTAATAATAAATCAGTCTCATATGACGCAACCCGAACAGGTACAATTGAGCGTGCAAGAGCAGATCAGTGGTCTGGATAATGAACTCCGTGAAGGGCCGCACCGCAAGGCATTAGTAATCGGCGGGGAAATTTTTGTAAACGATCAGGGGGTGTTGCCGGGACTGTACGAAATTTCGGTCTATATCAGGCCTGGTGAAATCGGTGAAGTTGAGCCGAACCTCGAACAGCTGGCGATCCTGGCCGACGGCTCGACAAAAAAACTCCTCCGGAGCGACTGCCCTATGGCAATCCTGGCTTTCCATGTTGAAAGCGGCCATCGAAATGCCGGACTTTACTTTGTAACCGACCGGGAGGTCTTAAAGCAGCGGGTTATATATCGATCGAAGGAATTTGATGAAGTGGACGATGATGAGGCCCGGCGGATTCTGGGCTGGGCGGCCGAAATAATCGCACGTAAGCAGTAAAAATAAGCAGATTGCTAGAATTATACACTTAAATGTGTCATAATATATTGTTATGCCGCGGAACGTTCCCTTTGAAACCGTCATTACCGATACTTTCGGCGCGATAGAATTAGCGCCCGATTTTGATTCGATACGTATAAACAATACATCCGGATACTATTACGCTGCTTTGCAGGATCGATCTGGGCTCAATGACGTGTTTATAGCAGAAACGCCGGACTACGGGCACGAACATACCCGCCCACTTGGTCCGCCCACGCATAATGGATTATTTACATTCAGGGGTCTGATTCGCCATGAATCTGGTAGCTTTTTGTTTTCATATGGCCCGGCTGCGCCTATGGATCAAATCGGGGCTGGGCCGGAACGGCGCCGCATGGAAGTAACGGTGAATTCGTCGCCGCATGCAATAAACGTAGCGCAAACGGTAATCGGCCGAGAGCCCGGTGTGAGCGCCATGAAGCTTGTCAGAAAACGAAACAAAGGTGACATCAGGGCAGGGCAATATGTCTCTGGATTTAAAAGGCACGAAGTCGCGGTTGCAGATTTGTCGCATCCGTTTCTGGCAGAACACGATATCAGACCTGCCGACCACGTTATAGGCTGGATTACGACATCGCCTGAATACTGCGCGCGAATTGCATCCAGAGCGCAAACACTTACCAGGCGTTTCGGTCCGCTCATGTATATGTGCAGGCCGTTCAGGCCGCGGTCCATAGACACGTTCGCCGAATCCCTCGATAGTCTTGCCGATTTTAACCGGCCGATTTTTGTTGCTGTGTCCGATGTTGCCAAAGCTGGAAACCATAGCGGCGAGCCGGCGCATGAACTCAGCAGCATGGTGTTTAATGTCGAAGACGCGTTCGGGTCACGAAGCGTCTATGCCGAATATGTCAGCAGGAAATTCGCCATGTTCAAAAGCCTGGGGATAATCGCAACGCATTACCCGGAGAAACATGCCCCTGTAGTGATGCGAGCAATTTCCGCGCATATCGCCGCATACACTGCCGGTTTGCTTATTAAACTCGAAGACGTGCGTCCTATCAATCCGGGATCCCTCGAACAAGCCAGCCGTATTGATGCCCTGAAATCAGTTATCAGCGCATACGGCAGTGTTGAAGCGCCATCCGGTGCATTGCTGACTGCTGCGTAAAAATCATCGATTACCGCATCGGTAATCTTGAAGCTGCGCGTTAAAATCCAAATTATACTTTTTAAATTATTTTCGGATGCTTTTTAGTAAGGGGTAACTTAGGAACGATATTAAAAGTATATCTACCGCTACGTTTATGTAGACTTTGTAGATCACGGACACAACGGCTTCGAATGTCAGCCATGCTAGTATGCCGCACAGTAGTATTTTTGTCAGTTCTTTGTCGTTCTTTTTTATTGCCAGGCGTCCAAGTAACAGCAGCATCACACTAAATCCGACGAAAACAGAGCCGTACAGACCTCGGCTCCAGCCTTCAAACGATTGCGCTGGGACGAACTTTTGGTAAATGGGCAGGCCGTCCAGACCGTAAATCGCGTAAAAAACACCGAATGCGATACCTATGATTCCAGCCATGGTTATCCATCGCAGCAAAAATTTCTGTTTCATATAGTTATAGTACTTTATTGATTTGGTTAACCGCTAGCGTAATTATGACGGTAGAGTATTGCCGATTTATTCGGTTATGAAGTTGTTGCTTATTCAAATATGTGTAAAAATTAAAAATATATAACACAGGGTGCAGCTGATGGCCAAATCGAAATTCAACGCCGAACAGAGGGCAATCGTGAACGGTCCTGTCGGACGAAAAGCCCGGCTGCTCGTGCGAAACATTATATGGGCAGAAAATCATCGTAATCATGCAAGGGATTATTTACGCGATGTAAACAGGGGGATCGCTGCTTTTAGGAATTTGGGACTGCTAGCGGATGTCTTATTCGCGAGTGCGAACAGTATAAACAGGAATAGAACCGGTACTGGCGAATTAAGTTTTTCGGACGGTGATCTGATGAGAAATACTTTGCAGCTGGCCCGATCACTACATGAACAAAGAAGGGGTGTTGCCGGTCTTATACCGAAAGAAGGGGATGGACCGCTTGACCACGTGCGCGACTTTGCAAGAATAGAACTGAGGAATGCCGAAGACGGATTGGACGCATCACTGTGGCGGTCGTACCGGCACTATGCTGAGAACCGGGATGCTTATTATGATATGGCGCGTATAGAGATGGAAGTTGCAGGAAAACAGTATATCGGCCCGGACGCGCAAGCCGCAACGCCGGCAACGTAGGATGGATATAACAGCTTAAACAGACAGGCAATACTGGGCATTATTGTGCCCAGCGGTAACTTTTTTTAGCTCTGGGATTTTGGAGTTGTTTTAGTTGGTTAATCGTAGCCTGGCTTGGGGAGTAATAAGGAATCGTACAATTTTTTCCCAGCCCAGGCGCAGTACGCTTTGTTCGGGTGTTTCATCCTCGTACATCCCAGCAGCCGGGCAGCCCCTGCCTTTTACCATCAGCTTTCGCAGCAGCGTCACACCATCTTCGTTGAAGCCGATATCCACCACGCCGAGCGGGGAACGCTTGACCTCATAGAATTTAGCAGCGATGTACGGCCCGCCGAGCAGTTCTTCCGCCTCTACACGGGTTTTATGCCCGTCAATCTGCGCGAACGTCAGCAACGAAGCACTCCGGCCGATTATTTCGGCATGATTTTGCCTGACACCCTCTTGGTCAAGTTTACCTTTGGCGCCTCCGGCCACGTAAGCCGTATCGTCAAAGGGCGACTTAACCATCGACTTTAGGAATCTAGGTTTTCGCGGATTAAAATATTCTGCAATCAAAGACATATCCGCGTCAACCGCTGCACATAAGCGCGAATCCTGCGCCAGGTACATATGAAACCAATTGTCCAGTATCGCCAACTCGCCTAAATCAGCTGCGACATCGATAATCTGACCAGACCGGTCAAGCACCTCATTCGAAAGCCGTGCCCGATTTGACGGCGCATTACACACTTCAATTGAAGCTTTGATTATAAAATTGACTGCTGGCACCAGTATCGAACCGCGCCGGCCGGATTCTATCGAATCGGCAACCTGGGCGTTGAATCCGATATGGCTTTTAGGATCAAGAAACTCATCAATGAGCGGCGGGAGCGTTGACTTTAGGATTTCGCTACTGATTAGCGGGCTGGATAACATCCGAATACTATACTACTTATCTTGGATTTTGCTAGTAGCACGACCCTGGCATAAGACCATATAGAATCCCGATTTTCATGAGCTTAGCCTGCGCTAGTAAGATCGGGCACCTCGTATAAATACAGATAGACGAAACGTTTGTTTGCGGTATACTACAGTGCTATGGCACGGATGCTTTTTACTACTGGGGTGGCACTGGCGGCGGTTGGATCGCTTTGTATTGGTTGCAGCAGTTCTGGCAGCTCGGGTGGCGGCGAACGTGCGCCTGGCGCCAGCCCAAGCGCGGAAATCTTTTCTTCCAGCCCAGCGCCGTCAGGAGGGGAGACAGTAGCTCCCGCCGGCAAATGCAATATAAGTATCGATTGGATTACGAAACGAGTAATTCTGGTTACGGTAGGCAAGCCTCCTGATGTTCCAGGCGATGTCATGGCAGCGAATGTGCAGTGGGGCGATGGTTCCGGTGATTCAGAGAATGCTGTTGGTGAAAACGGAGCAGTACCGATAACCCAGGATGGGCAACCGGTGCAAATCGAATCAGAACCGTATCAGCACAACGGCGTTTACACATTGTCAGCCGAACTGGCAGTCTTGCAGGCAAGCCAGATTGGCGTACTAACATGCATGGAAGTTATAACAGTCCCGCATCAGATGGCATCCGCACAATAGGCATTCAATCCCATATATATTTGATTCCAGCGGTTCAACTACGCTCACCGTAAACCTGCACCGGAATGACGTACGACTACTGTACATATTTACATAAATATTATATACTATAGGTATGAACGAGAAGGTCGGCAATGATCATTTACAACTTCGCCATGAGATGTTGCAGGCTAAGTTGGGCGCGGTTGTCGGCCTTGTCCATCCGCGTTTATCAGACCCGGCCAAACAGTTTTCAAAAGCCGACCTTTTGGCTGCCCGGCTGACGTATGGCGAAATATTATCACACGACCCCGAGGGCGAAAGCCGCGACCTGATACCCGGTGCAATCAGAGTAGATGATGAGAAAGCCACGTTAACCCTGACAGAAGGCCACGTTGCACGGGTGGAAGGTTTTTTGTTGACTTCTGTACCAGGAGACATACCCAAAGAATTAGCCGGTTTCCATGTTCGCGAGTTGCCCGAATTAGCAGAATTCTTTGGGATTGATCCTGAAAGTGCACTGCATCCCTATGTAGAAGGCTGTTCCTGGTATCGCGGATTATTCATGGCCACCAACGAAGCCGAAGGTGTATTACTATTAATGCCTTATATGCGTCCATCTGCCGTGCAAGGCAGCCCGGCGCCGATTATGTACTATATCGGCAGCCCCGACATCGCAACGGTACGGTCGATTGCAACGGCGTTCAGCGATTTCGAGCGTGCGACAGACCAAGCTGCAGTGTAGAAATCTTGTAACATTTTCGATGCCAGCCCGTTTACTTATACTACAGGGCTGTTGATGTTTCTTCCGGTGGGGACATCAGCTTGGTATGCAGGAACTGCATATTTTGAAACATAATATGGCTAGGGGGTAGCTATGAACATACGAACTGCAAACTTTGTAAGCAGCAAGCAACGATTGATCAAAAGGATTTTGGCCGGGTCGGCAGCAGCCGGCTCCATCGTGATATTGGGATCGGCTACAGCCGGCGCATCATCGTACGACTGGGGCAACAACGGCTACAGCAACAGCTATTCTAGTTCTTCGTACTCGCCGATGCACGACAACCACAAGCATAACAAGCATCACGATTGCGATCGCCACAAGCACAACAACAAGGATTACAGCAACAACGATTACAGCAACTCAAATCGCATGGACATGTACGGGATGAACAGCCGCGATAACTACGGCGGCAACATGTACGGCGACTTCATGAGTTACAGTTCCCGTGATTACTAATCGAAGAAATTACTTCTAACGGTTTAACCTGATAAAAAGTCTGCGCCAGATGGCCCTTGGCGGCGCAGGCTTTTTTTAAGAAAGCGCAAAGTCTAACAGCTAATTATCAGTAAGTAAGTTAAAACAAATACAAACAACCGAAGCAGGGATTAAAAAGTGTAACGTTATGCCGATTAGACCGTTAACTAAAAAAGACATGGATGATTATAAGGAATTCGAAAGCATGTACCGGGCGAACGAGCCCAAGATACTGCGGTTTATGTTTTGGCGGACCAGGGATCAGATGGCCGCCCAGGACTTAACGAGCAGCGTCTTTGAAAAAGCCTGGCGCACGAGGGACAGTTTTAAGGGCGGCTCGCAGCACGCCTGGCTGTGGCGGATCGCGCGGACGACCGTCATAGATTACTGGCGCAAAAAGAAAGACATTGCAATCGATACCGATGCCGTCGAGCTGCCGGAAGAAAACGAAAGGCCGATCGAAGAAGTACTGGATCAGCAGATCATGATCAACAAGCTTGAACATGCGGTAGGCAAGCTGCCGGTTGACATGTTCTATGTCGTGCATTTCCGATTCATAGCCGGATTATCAGCCCGCGAAACGGCGCAGCGGATGGGCAAAAGCGAGGCCAACGTGCGCGTGTTGCAATACCGCGCACTAAAGAAGTTGAAAGGGTATCTGGAATGACAACGTCATGGCAAAAACAACTGCAGCAGGAATTGGTGCAAGCCGGTGCAAGCGAGCAAGAAGCAGACTCATTGTTGCCGATAGCGACTGATTTACAGCGATTGCACGTTGACGCATCGCAGCCCGCAGCCCCCAAATCAAGATTCGCTTTTATAGCAAAACCGTTCAGACTTGTTACGGTCGGGGTAGTTGGATTGGCGGCAGGATTTGCCGTACTACTGCTGGCACAGACGGTGCTGCCAAGCAGCCCGCTGTACGCGGTGCAGAAATTCTCGGACAATACGATGATACGTATGCATCCAGATTATCGGGGAAGCGTCATGATGAAGCGGGCGCAGCAGGTGAACGCACTGGCGCAAAAAAACGCCGGTTCAGGGGTAATATTGAGTACGCTGCAAGATTACAATAAACAGGCGCAAATATATAAGTCCGCATCAGACGAAGATGCAGCCAGCGCATTCGCATACTGCAAAAACATGCTGCAAAAAGCTTCCGCACATGCGCAACCAGAAGTCCGGCAAGCGATCGCGGACAGCCTGAAATCCCTGGACACTACGTAGCAGACGCATAGCTCTGTTGAATCAATTATCTTCCTGCGTAGTTGTAGTTGGCACGAATTTTGGATTCAGCCGGAAGCCAGTTTCTCTTACAGATTCAAGTGCATCTGCCAAATCCTCGCCAAGTATCTCAGACCTGATTAAATTGATATGGAACCAGAGGTTATTTTTGGTGACTCTTTTTCCGTTCCAAATTCGGCTTTCAAACACGGCATGAGTAATTACCTGGCCAGCATTCCTTGCTAACAAATCAATCATATTGAACCTGATCCTGGACGTACGTCTAAAAGTACCATCAACATAAACAGCGTGCCGTTCCGGATAAATTTGCAAGCGGCCACCGAAAAATTCGAACTTCTCTTCTTCGTCAGCCTCAGGCACGTTTTGCTGCCCGTTTTCTACGGTGATCCGCGGGCGCGCCCACACAATTAGCTCATCCGTGGCTTCAGCACCCAAGCGCCTGACAGCGATTTCCCGGGCAGCTTCATCTGAAAGCCTGACCATACCATTCGGACCAATAATATCCGGGTCTGCACCGGCTAATCCTTCCTTGCCAGGCACTTCGACATAAAATATAAAGGGCATGCCAGCCTGTCCGTCACCCGATAACCCTTCTCCAGCCATGGACATATTACATTATACTATTTAACTTGGTTTGCAAATTTCTATTTGTATTTTGTTATCCAAGCGCATGCTGGGTACCAGTTTTACATATTTCCCGAGGTAGCCGGTATGAACCCAGGATTGAGCATATAACCTACACTAGGTATTGTTACAAGCCCCTCCGCCAGTTCGTCTCCGAGCGTGTGCTTTCGAATCCTGCCGATTTGGATTCTGACTGCTTCGTCGCTTATCTCCGGATTTTGCCAAACCCTATCTTTTAAAATTTGCTTTGATATTACTCGTCCAGCATTCCTGGCCAACAGTTCAAGGACATTGAAACCTAATGCAGGCGTACGTAGTAATTGACCGTCAATAAAAAGTTTACGTTGCGCGGGATACATCCGCAGTCGGCCATTGTAAAATTCTAATAGTTCTTCTACGTCCGTCTCGGGCACATTTTGCGGCCCATTTTGCGCGACGATTTCCGGACGCGCCCACAAGATCAATCTATCAGCCGAAGTTGCTCCCAGATCTCTGACGGCCGTTTGCCTCGCAATTTCTTCGGGAATTCCAATCATGCCATCCGGCCCCATCAACTCAACGTCGATGCCAACCATACCGGCTCTGCCGACCACACTGACATAAAATAACGAAGTGCGTTCAGCATTTGCCATATCCAGCTCGGATGACTCAATCCCGGCCATAGTTATATTACTTTATACTATTTTGAAATTGTCACAAATCAGAGTTACGTGATTACTGTAAAATGACCTATCTGGCACTGTGTGAAATATTATTGACCTCATTGTTTTTTTAGTGCTAAATATATTTTTACATGAGCGGTATGGATGGGTATCCCGGCGATAGCAGGGGTGATGAACTTGCAGTCCAACGGGCGGAATTTACTGCAGAGCAAATTGCGGCAGCGGCAAGAATTATTGCGACATACGAAAGCGAGTCACTGCCATTCTTGCTAATGGCATGGGACAACTTGCTGATAGCAACCAATTATTTGGGACCAATTCAGCAAAGTTATTGGGTACAAGAAGGAATCTTATATACGTTTGCGCCAGCTATACGGCCAATGCAACGGGAATCATATGTTTTTCAGGGTATTACTAGATACCAAACTGCCGATGTCGCGATAAAGGTAGCCGGAGTGATATCGGCTGCAGATGAACAGGCATTGGAATCGTTGACCATCGCACCCCCAAACGATGCAGACATGATTAATTGGGCGGAATTCTACGCAGCGTCCGAACCCGAATTCAGCGTCAATCATCAGTTGGGTATGCGCGAAGACATTGTAGACAACACACAACTACTAATCATTGAGCTAGCGGACGGAACCCGGCCGTATCTGTATGAGCGGCCGAATACAATCACAGTTGATGAAGTATTGGAACAAATCAAAACACTCGGCGAGCTAAAAACACCGGCCCATTTTAAAGATTCCGCTAATCGCAAACGCACCCGTATGCTGTTTGCCGCTAGCATGCTGAGGTCAGACGGAAACAACGCATCCTAGCCAGAACACGCAGTTATTCAATTCAGTAATCGATATGGCATAAGCATTGGAAGTAAAACGGCCACTCCATGCTTTGGCCGTCCTTAGCTAGCCGCTGCTCCATGCCGAGATCCATCCAACTGACGTAAAAAAACGATATCTGCTCATCGGCTTCCAGCATCATTAAAACCACACTGGTGTCATCATCAATGAACTGGCTTGGGTCCGACGGCACCCGCTCATTAAATCCGGGCGCTGATTGCAACCGTTTGTTCACGCCAGCAACTACAACCCGCACCACAATATCATCAACCGAGGTGGTAAGGACAAAATCCAGCAACATGTTTTCTTTTACGCCGGTCTTTTCCACGATCTGGCTTGGGAAAAATATACGGCGTTCTGAAAAGACGCGCGGGTCCTCATGACTCATGATTATATTGAATCCTATTTACTGGTTTTCAGCTTGGGTTGGATCGACTTGCTGTGCGAGAGTTCGCAAGTAAACACCGGTGTCTAACCAATATGCGTCTGGATCATCTGGGATTTCCCAACCGAATTCAGTGTCGGCTTGCCAGTAATACGGTGCACGGTCATTGGGGCGGACCATATCAATGCCGATATGGTCCCAACGCCCGTCGCGGACTTGGCCTGCACGAACACCGTCAAGTATCTGCAAAACCAAATGATGCGCACTGACTTGAAATCGTTCGACACTACCGTTACGCAACTTCTGACCCGTCACTAGCACTTTTACACGCTCGACAGTTTCTTGACCGTCGTCGCCAATCTTGACAAGCTCAAGCTCATCGTATTGATTGACTTCTTTTTTGTTTAATATCTGTCGCTCATGGTGAATCGGCTGTTCATGCAAACGGCCGTCAATCACCGCAATCATTTCCATCGTCATAGAAAATTGATTAAAGCACAATTTTCTACTTATGTGAAGTTGATTATCTTATTATCTTACGAAAATCGTCGCGCCCAAGTGCAAGTTGGCGCCGAGTAGGATTGCCGGCCAAAGCAAAATAGCTAGAAATGCTGATAGTAGGTGGGGTATCGAGCTGAAAACTGCGCCCAAGTATCCATTAGAACTTGCGACTACTACACCGATAATGATGTAGACCAAGCCTATTACGCCTGATAGTGGGTTTGCTCTTGTGTAAACTATTTCTGCCATAGTACCTCCAATCGGTACCACCTATTATCCGGTAGACTGGATTTTGGTGCAGGTACAAACGACACAAAAATCCGGTGAAAAATTATACGAAAAAACTGTTAATTTTATTGCCAACAGACAATTTTCTACATTACTTTTGCTGCCAAAAGTAATACAAAACCACTGGGTAAGTGTGAAGAAAGCATACTCAGATTTGCAAGTAACCGGCTGCGCGGCAACGACTCCCTTTGGTCGGTCCCGATTTCCTATTCATAAAGGAAGAATCGGGACTGAGTTGCCACTTTATTCAGCTGGTTACCCACAAATCTGAATCTGTTTCTTCAATGCCCGGATTACAAGCGGAATGCTGCACAATATTTAAATATTGTGCAATTAAGTTGAAATGGCCAGTTAGCGCTGCTTAAGAAAATATTGCTTTACATTTAGCAGCAATTGTCCGTTTCGTAACTATCGGATAATTGACAGGGTGATTCAAATGTTCTAGACTCACGGATTATTTAATTGGGATATCTAGATGAGCAAAAATCGTTACCCAGATTCACACAATACTTCACTATCTGGTATGTTCGGGAATGCCTTAATACGATATGCGGCGCCATTGGGGGCGTTTGCAATGCTGCTATCACCGATGCAATCAGCAAACGCTGCACCCGAATACACTCCGGTAACAGCTTGCTCAAATACTGCAGCCGATGTTGACTGGGGCGGCAGTTGGGTTAACGGATGGCTTCCCGTCTTAACAGTCGATCCGCAAAATATCGACCCTAAGATCACGGTCGGCCAACTTCTCGGTACTGACGGTAAAGCTCGCCAGGAAGCAGATTGGGCAAAGATTCGAAAAGTAGTAACCTGCCAGATGCTTGGCGTTTCAGCGGTTCAGTCCGGCGCAACATTTGAAGTTGTCGCTGATGTCGGCGTACCACAAGGCTCATCGGCCGATGTAGACATGCGCGCTGGGTTACAAGCAGCGGAATTGACTGATGTAGCTGCAGGCGAGCTCACTATGCAACGCGGCGGCGGACCCGCAGAAGCTTACCATACGTATGACTTGAGAAACATGGTGTTATTCATAACAGCTAACCGCCCAGGCGATGCTGATCCGGTAGATTTTAACCAAGCGTTACGGCCGTATCCAGTTTCTCAAAACGAGCGAATGGCCGGTTATGCGCCCGAGTGGTAACCAAATTTTTTGCAATAATTAGCTAACACGGTGACAGTTCGCTTAATCCACAGTTGCGTAGCTTCCGCTTGGATTCGGGCATCGGCTTTGACCGGAGAACTGGAAGTTAAAATTGAGTGTGCTTGGCTTGATGCAGTTGTCTGAGTGCTAATTATTGCCTGTGGCAATGATTAGTGCGAGTTCTGCATCAAAACTCAATTTTGGCAGGAAGTTCCCCGCGGCAAAACGCAGCCCGGAGTTTTTGGTTACTTTTTGCGGAAAAAAGTAACAGTGAATAAATTTTTAGAAAAAGTAATAGAAATGATTCGTCGTATAATTGAATTCATGCAGTTGGGGAAACGGTATGCTCGGTTTTTGCCTTGGGGGATTTATTCGCTGTTGGCACTGCTGATTCTGGGACCGCTGCTGCAGCGGGGGTTTGTGTTTGCGCTCGATATGGTTTTTACCCCGACATTGCGGATGCCGACCGCTGTTACCAGCAGCTATATCCTGCGAGTACTCCTGCATTATCTGAACTTTATTTTCCCAGGTGATGTTATCGAAAAAATTCTGCTGTTTGCAATCTTGCTACTCGCCGGCGTTGGCATGCACAAATTAGTACAGGGATTAGGGGTCAGCGTTCAGGGGTCAAGGAAATCGCAAAAAACTAGACCCTTCCCGCTAAACGCTATACCCTTGTACTTCGCTGGCGCGATATACATGATTAATCCGTTTACCTACGAGCGGTTAATGGCAGGGCAATATAATGTAATTTTCGGATATGCATTGTTGCCGTGGTTCACAAAAGCCCTTTTGGTTTTCCTGCAAAAACCAGCATTGAGACAAGCGGTTTATGTTGCGGTGTGGGCTGTCGCCGTCAGCATCGTGTCGATCCACGCGGTCGGGTTCATGGGGATCCTGGTGATTTTCGCCGGCGGGTTGAAAGTTTGGCAACTCAGAAAGGATACAAAGAAACTAATCCCGTTTTTAAAACTCTGCGGAATAAGCGCTGTTATTTTCTGGGTTGCGAGCAGCTACTGGCTCGCGCCGCTGGCATTGGGCAAGGGGACTACTGCAGATTCGATTTCGAACTTTACCACGTCTGACCAGGCAGCATTTACCACGACGGGCAGTGGTTGGGTTGGCCAGCTTGGCAACGTCTTGCATCTGCAAGGATTTTGGGTCGAGGACCAAGACACCTTTACCAAGCCGCAAGCAGGCATGGAAGTATTGTGGGGAATGCTTACGGTGCTGATTTGGATCCTGATCATATCCGGTATTGTTAAGTTCATTTGGGAAGGCAATAAAGATTACGCGATCATTTTCGGCGGCAGCGCTTTTGTAGCGACGATTCTTGCCATCGGCACAATGAACGGATGGCTAGCAGACAACATCCCAAATTTTGCCGGATACCGCGAACCGCAGAAATTCGTCGCACTCGTTGCGTTATGCCTGATAGTTTTCGCAGCGCGCGGCGCGGCGGCAGTACTGCAGTATTGCCTTGAGCAAGGCGGCAAATTTTTCTTTTATTTCGCAACGATTATTTTGTTCGCGATCCCACTGATTTGGACACACAACATGCTGTGGGGTTTTGGCGGCCAGCTGTTCGCGACGAATTACCCGGCCGGGTGGTACGCCGTCAATGACAAACTCGATGCCGACAATAGTAATTACAAAACTATTTTCTTACCGTGGCATCTGTATATGGGATATATTTTCGCCGGCCACATCATCGCCAATCCGGCTCCGCAGTTTTTTGATAAACCGGTAATCATCAGCGATAACCCTGAATTTGCCGGCATTGCGCACGCCAATTCGACGCCGCTGAAGCAAAAATTAGACGCCATATTGCCGGGCAATCATGATAACGAAATCGGTAAAAAACTAGGTGGTCTGGGCATCAAATACATCATCTTCGATAAAGATGACGATTACTTGAAATACCTGAACTTGTACCGGCAGAAAGATTTGAAAGTCGTCTATAACAGCGATTCGATTACGCTTTTCGAAAACAAAGCTTTTAAATAATAACGTCGCGAATGGCTATTTTTGATATTGTAATTTGGTGCCAGTTACTTGCTCGCAGAGCTTAAGCATGTATACTTAGACACACTAAGGGGGAACCTCACCATGCAGCAGATCGTTGATCCATTCATGCCCACTACTATGCAATTGCCCCGAAATTTGCGTCCAAAAATACCAGTGCAGCGCATTGTCCACCGGGCAAACCAAGCGCCTTTGCCGCGGCGTACGATAGATGGAATGATTTCACGTCCTGTCCAGCGGACATTCGTATCAACATCCGAATTCCGCCGTCCGGCGCAACAAACCGCCAAACCCGTTGTTGCAACTTCAATGATTTCCGAAGTCAATCCGGCTGCTGCTCCGGCCGTAGCTCCTACTGCAGACCAAAGCGTATTCGAAAACCAATTCGTTCCGCAGCCACAGCCGCAGGCAATCGATCGACCGCAATCAACCGTGCAAGCGCAACCAAAAATTGCCGCCAAAAGCCGCACCAAGCGGATGCTCGCAGCATTGCAAGTTCCAGGGATCATCCTAGCCTCGGTAGTCATCGGGTATTTCATGCAATCGCTGGTTTACGGCGAAATCGCCATTGCCGTATATGCCATTGTCGCGCTGTTATTCAAAGTAGCCAGCCGTACCACATTCATGCTGGCATTAATGTCGCTGTTTGTCATCATCATTACAGTAATAGCGAATCCGGGCAGCACGTTATCGACAAATTTTGCCGTATATACATTCTTACTTTTGGTAGTTGGCACGGTATCTTTGGGCAGGGAAGTCCGATCCGAAACCGCCCACTAGAAATTTAGCCAGCACCGCCCTTACCCGGTACTGGCCACTTAATTCAAGGGCAGAAACGGCTCATCCATGACTACTCGGGCGCTCGGTACACCATCGTCTGTCAGTAAGCCGGCTGAAACCATGCGTGTTTCCATGTCATTTAACGCAAATTGTACGAGCTCAAATTCTGCACCTTCAATCGGCATCTGCACCGTCACCGATTCGTGTCCAAGAAATATACCCCGCCTGCTCAGTAATGGGTAGGCAATCGCACGGCCGATTCGATTGAGCCGGCTCTGTTCTTTACGGCACAGTCCGTCATCATTGAAAAAGTATGTCGGCGACGTGTTGTGAGCAAAAAGATCCGATGTTCTACCTTCTGCAGCTACAAATTCCTCCCAGACATTAAATGCGTCCTCGTCGCCGTTATAACCCGGCAGCGACACCCTATGCGGAAAGCGGTCTTTGGTCGCTAATAATCGATTATTAGAAAGTGTAACGCCGCGCATCAGATCAACTCGTCCAAATCCTGCATGTCCCGGAATAATATACTTTCCGCGAATAGCAATACCGCCAACCCAAATGGATTCCACGCCGCGCCAGCTTAAATGGACTTTGATATCTTCTCTTTGGACTCCGTTTTCGTCTAACACGAAAGCGTTTCTATTCGTGGTATTTTCGTGACTTAAATGGCCATTCCGTACAACTTCATCTTGCTTTGCAAGGTGAGCACGTATATCTTCTATCTCATCTTGCAGTGTGACTTCGGTTTGGCTGAGTATTTCGCCCATGTAAATACTTAATCCGGCTGCCATTCTCTGGTCGTCACCGGAAACAACTTCACTCACAGCAATAGGATTAGCGCTCATAATACATTATTATACAATTTATCTGTATTTTATTCAACTCTTTTGGCGACTGGTACCGCCTCGCTCGGCCGCGAAATCCGCGCCGAAGTCTAAATCCGTTGCGTGTATTCTACAGATGAGTTAGCACGCGGTCACCGACGATGCGGACTGCCTCATCGGTACGAGATCTCGTTGTTTGCAGAATATCTCTCGCCATAAGCCTGGCTCGTACTACGGTTTGCTCATTTACGTTCAGCACACTCATAATACTTTGACGTGCTCCGTGAAACTTCATCCGCTGTACACGCTGGGCAGAGACTATCCCGGCCCACGTTTGTACACTTTGTTCAGACTTTCCCGGCTTAGTCCGTCGTACTTGCTCGTTTCCCAGGTCAATCTTGCAATCTACCAGTACTATCCTGTCCGGATCATACGCTTGGACGTTGCCACTCCGAACGGTCGATTTAACCTGGACTCCGATTGCGCGGCCATCCTTGCTTACGACGACGAAGTCGGCGTTCGGTTTCTTACCATTGTGACTATTACTCTTTCTTTCGAACTGTTTGGGTGCTGGTACGACGGTGATTTCCGGGTGCCTACGCATAACTTCGAGTAAGACAATAGCCGTATCGAATTCGTTGACAATACCTTCGAGCACGTCCCTGAATGGAGCATTTTCCGGGCTGAAATATTTATAATCGTTATCTTGGCCAGCGATTTTGTCGCGAGCGATGTAACTGTTTAATCCCCATAATGCCAACTTATCCTGGGATATCGATATGGTCCGCCGCACTTCCTGGTCGTCGAATTGATCCGGATAAATTAGCGGTATCCACATATTCAGCATCGCGGCATTGAGACGATTAAAGTTTAGTTCGGTACTCGCTTGTAATTTGTCATCTGACGTGTCCGGATTATTATTTACCCAACTATTGGCTTGCACGAGCCCTCTATTGGTCCAGGCAGCATACTGGTACCAAAATTTGTCAGCAATATCTAGATCGGCGGTAGGATCTGCTAATCTGTCAAAAAGAAATTCACCGAAGCGCGCGGAATACATTCGCGCATCTTCCATCTGTTGGTCCAATTCAGAAACTGGGTCAACCAACAGATGCGCATCGCGGTCGTAAGCTTGTACGAACTTTGTTGCTATCATTGTACTATTTTACCATATTTATATGTTTTTGTAAATATCTAGTTTTTATTTTCTATAAATTTTTCAAACCTTTTAAGGTTATTATTACCACGGAATTATTAGGAACTTTTTAGGCGTAAACTTCAGGTTTATGTGGATAAAAGTCATTTTTCACACCGCACCGGGGGTTGCGCTAATGGTATAATAAGTCCCCACAAACTAACGGAAGGAAGTGAGCCTATGACTAACATATTTAGTAAATTTTCGCTCCATGGACTGGGCGGCTGCAAGCTAATGCTTGCCGGCGCGACTGTCGCAACAACGGCGATCGTAGGTACGGCAGGTGTCGCTGCGGCGCACCCGTGGCATCACTGGCAATGGCACCATAACAATGGCAATGCACAAGCTGTGAAGTTTTGTAAACTTCATTATAAAGATCTCGGATTTAACACGCAGGCCGATTGTGTCAAAGCATTCAATCACGGCCATGGCCACGGATACGGCTATGGCAAAGATCCGCACCACAAACACCATCATCATCACCATGATGACGGAAATAAACACCACGAACACGACGAAGATTAAAAATAATTATCAAAACTAAATCCCGCTTGCAACTTGTAAGCGGGATTTTATTTTTAACAGGTGAATTATTACGATGTATTGATTTAAGCGAAAATTCGGGAAATGTCTAACTCATCAATGCAAGGTTCTGTTGGGTCTGGGAAGCTTGATTCCGTGTGCCGTCCGAGTTCATCACGTTTGACGCATGTTCAAGATATGTCCCTGATGGTAGTGCAATGTGGCGGGCAACAACTACATCTAAACCGGTTACTGTTTCAATTACTTTATGGAATCCGAATCCTTTGCTGTATGTCCCCGCAAAACTCACGTCCAACGCATCTTCAAGTGCATGAACCGATGGAACCAATGCTACTTCGCCTCCTAGTAATATCCGTGATGTGTCGACTATTCCACCGAGCAGCCGTTCTTCATTCAAATAGTACGGCTGTTTTGCGGCGCCGTCCCTCAATTTATTACCGCTGTTTATCTTCCATGCAATTGCTCGAGAACGAGGATTTCCGTCAGTTTTAAAATACTTACTAAGCGGAACGATATTTGCAGCATTTGCTACCGCAACCACACCTGTTGTCTCAACAATCGTAAGACCAGTTATGCGTTGCACAATCTCAGGATAACCTCCATACCTATAGATACTTGATTTATTCATTTTGAGATGCGACGCAAATTCACCCAGAAAAGGTAAAAGTATCACAGTGCCAATTGCAATCCGCGATAAATCAACCAGCCCGCTCCGAACTAACTCGTCTGAGTTTTTTCTATTGTGCGCGGCAACTTCTGAAAACGGCAGCTGTTCTGCGCTTGTAAAGTCCAAATACATGTTAAAAAATATTATAACATTTTTATCTGATTTTTCCACATTCAAAAGGGCGCGTAGCGTTATTTACTGCGGAAATTTGACAAGGTTTGCTTGGGGTTCGGCTTTCAAAAACGTGGATAAGCGCAACCATGTTCCCGGGCAAATGCGTGACATAAGCTTTATAATTAAGGTTTTAAATTTAGGAGGGCCTATGATTAGATTTTCTCAGAAACTTAAGACGAACAAGCTGGTGCTTGGCTTTGCTGGCGCATCAGTCGCCGCGGTAGTCGGCGCGGCCGGATTTGCTGCTGCTGCACCGAATCCGTCAAATGGTAACGGCAACCCCGCGATAGTCGCGTTTTGCAAAGACCATTTCCAGGAGCTTGGTTACAAGAACTTGGGACAGTGCGTCAGCGCATTAAACCAGGGCAAGGGACACGGGTATGGCAACACGAACACCGTTACCACGACCGTAACCAACAACGTCAGCGGCGACAATAATTTCATCGAAACCGTTATCAATAATATTTTCTAAAAGTTCCGAATTTTTGTTGTAACATCCACAAGCGCCACCTAACGGGGGCGCTTTTATTGCGTCCGTGGATAACTTTTCGCATGCGCTGTATCATTCCGCTTGGAGCCAGTGCTACCATGGTATGGTAGTTAAACGAAGGAGGGCCTATGGCAAGAAACTTCCAACTACCAAACATTAATAAATTGACCCCTGTAAAGAAGCTAATGCTTGGCTTTGCGGGCGCGTCAACAGTCGCGATTGTCGGTTCGGCCGGTTTTGCGGCCGCACAGCAATTCACGCCCACTTCCGATCCGACCGTTCCAACCAGCAAAGAAGCATGTAAGAATGGCGGCTGGCAAGCACTCGGGTTCAAGAATCAAGGCCAGTGTGTCAGCGCATACGAGCACAGCATCGGACACGGATACGGCAAGGGTAACGGTTAACGATAGTAGTTTCTAATTAGAGCGTCCGGTTTCGATCGGGCGCTTTTTATAATTGCGAAAAACAAAAGAGTTTCTGCATGTTCATATCAGTAAAATAACTAGACTTTATTATTATTTTATGGTATTATATGTCAAATTATCCGGTTTGATGTTATGGAGCAAGCAACAGCTACAGTTGAGATTGAACAAATGCGCGGCGAGCAATTAGCCGCTTTTTTCGAGGCGTTCATTGCCGGCCACACTAAAACAACTATTAAGGATGATCCAACGCCCAGACCAAAAGGGACCGGTATCTGGGACGTCGAAGATTTCCCATTGGATAAAATAGCAAATTTTACCGGCAAATCGCCTGATTGCGTGGTTTTTTATGTCGACGACATCGATCCGGATGAACATCCTGGTAAACGAAACTATGAAATAGAATTTCGCGCCGGCAAACAATCGCTTTTTCGCCTTGCACTCTTGATGATAGACACGAAATATATGGCACTTAATAGCCGATCAGTCCCGATTGACCTTGATGTTGATGAGGGGCACATCGCAGGTATACTGGCTGGTTTAATAACTCTGGAACACGAAGACAAATTGAAACCGCGATTCGATTATGTACCGGCGGCGATGCCCGCTATTCCAGAATCGCGTACACCTGGTAGCAGCACTTCGGCTGCTGATGTAGCAGGCGCCTTCGCGGTCGAAGACGTCGTTGCAACCGAATCTACCGCTGATACCAGAACAGAAAAACCGTCTGCAGAGGAACGAACGAGAAAATACAATTTGGGTAAAAAATTCAAAAGTATCGTACAATCGCGCTCAGGTTATATCGAAGACTCAGAATCAGCCACCGTTTTTACTGGCTCCTGGAATGTCGAATATCCGTTAGATTTTTTACCTGTAGATACAGAGCGGATTATTGATTCGGTAACATTCGAGACAGCTGAGGTGGTTGAGACCGGCGGACAGAAGAATTCCATATCATTTTTCTGCGGTGACGAAAGAATCGTCACGATTACCCGTGCAGATGATTCGGAATATTACATTGCCGAACTAGACGAAATAGGCGTTGGAGATCTGTTTACAAACTTCCAGGCAATAGATGACATGCTCACCACATTCGAAAAATTGAAAGCAAACGGCTTCATGACACCGGCATAATTGAAAAGTGCAATAATATTCAAATGACGGAAATGCTTACTATGCCAATCTCCGAAGCAGCCGAGGACTTGTTGGCGGATCTAGGCGTTGATGCAGGAGACCTTGTTGTGGATGCATTTAATGCAATCCGAAAATCACGAATATATTTTTCTCATGACGTCATGGCAAGTCAAACATTGTGCACGTTTACTACGCCGTTTATTACTGCCGCACTGCAGCGGCAATTCCTGCGGATCGGTGCCGCTTACCTCGCATATCACGAGCGGCACACCGTGCTTCCATCGCTTATATCCGGAATGCAAGTTACCGAATTGGACTATGGCCCCGTTAAGCACAGTTATCAGGTAATCGCTCCGGTTGAAAAAAGTGCGCCGTCTTGGGATGATATTGTGTTCGATCCATCATATCTACAGCATCTACCCATTTCGGTTGTCACTGCTTATCCACAGTATTGTTTAGGCAACCGCCGCGAGGTAACTAGTTTCATGGCGGCCTGCGCGTATAGCCCATATACGTGCCATGCTTATGCGCCGGAATCATTTGATGTCCAACTAAGCCGCAGCAACGCCGACAAATGGGGGCTGGCAACTTGGGGTTATACACCCGAAAACGAACTACAACTTATTTAATTTCACACGTGGCTGGGATTGCCTGCCGCAAAACCGCTCATGGTAAAATATCTGCATGGCTGATGCAAGCGTAAAGCTTGATAACATAAACGCAAAACTCAACAAACTGGAACATATCGAAGAAAAGGTTGAGAAGGTCCTTGCCAAGCAAGAGGCCCAGGTCAAGCGCATCGAAAAAGAAGAATCAAAGATCGAGAAAGAAGAAAAGCACATCGAGAAATCTTTGGTGCAAGTCGGTGAATTTACGGTTAAGAAATCCCAAGTGATGGAATTTTCGCGCGGTGTGGCCGGCGCGTTCGTCGGCGTCGGGTTAGGGCAGGCATTGGGCGGAAGCGTGCTGCTAGCCGAAAAACTGCCGATGCGTAACGCTATTGGCATCCTGATTTTTATCCTGGTGATGGTCGGCATCCTGATCTTCAAATACGACAACAAATACATCAAAGGGAACGCTTTTTGGTATATTTTCAAAAAAATCATGTTTCTATACGCAATCGCTCTGGTGGTAGAATTTCTCGGGCTTGTATTGTTCAACAATTTCCCCGGCTGGAACAAAACGCTTGTCGTGGCTTTGATAATCGGCTCCTACCCGGCGATGTCCGCCGCCGCAGCTTTCACCCTGGTTTAGCATTTCTGCACAACAAAAATTACACATAACCAGATTTCAATTTATCCAAAGTTTATCCAAAGGACAGTCCTTTTACAGATGAGATTTTTGTAAGTTTGTTTTTTTATACTTTATTATTATGTGCCCCAGTGGCTGAGCAATATCGAAAGGCATGTGATATTGATTGTGCCCGTAGTGCCAAGGTTCGTGGTAATTGCGGAATTGGTTGTGCCCCAAGCTGTCAGCAGGATCGACAGGTCGGTAATGTTGACTGAGTTATCATTATTCAGATCGCCTGTCTTAGTTGTACCGCCGGCACTGCCGGTATCGAGCGTCGCATAAAAAGACCAGTGTGCAGCGTCAGTCTGCGTCGGGCTGCAAAAACTGGCCGGCAGCGCTCCGTAAGTAAACCCGCATAATACCGTTGACGACGATGCATCAGTGCCTTTAACAAACGCCAGATTGTTATCTGATGGTGTATAGGCGAGCCAGTATGTTCCAGGGCTCAATGTCACCTGTGATGTTACGTTGGCCGTGTTCCAGCCGGCTGCCGGCGTGATTTCGGCAGTTTGTGCTTTCAGTGCGCCAGGTCCGCCCGATGTTCCGGTCGAATCGTAGATTCCCAACCGTAATTTTCCGGTTCCGTTCGTGGTATAGAATGATAGACTGAGTATTTTTGCGCTCTGCGACAAGGTAGCTTTCTGGGCCAGTAAGAATCCCGCATTGCCATTGTCGCCGGTTGATAATGCGTTAGTCTCACCGATCGTAATTGTGTTAGGAATGGTCACAATTAAACCGGATGACGCGGACGAAGCATTACCCGTCAAATCGAATGCTTTTACGGTGTAGGTGTAACTGCTGCCGGCTGAAACCGTGTTGTCGGTATACGAATTCGATGCGCTGGTGCCGATAGCGGTTCCATTCCGATAAATCTGATAATGGTCGACGCCGACATTATCGGTCGATGCAGCCCACGACAAGCCGATAGCAGAACCTGAAACTGTCGTACTGGTAAGATTCGTAGGCGTTGAAGGCGGCGTCGAGTCTGGCGTCGCACTAGCCTGCAAAATAAGCACCCAGTCATCGTGCCCGTCACTGTGCGCTGGCGGCGAAACGAACTGGTGCGTGCCAGAATTAGCAAGTGATCCGATAGTGACATAACTACCCGAAGTCGGGTCAAACCACCGGGCAGTCGTCTGGCCGCCAAGTTTCGACATATCAACAGTAATTGTATGGTTGCTGGGCAAATAGGCGACACCGAGCGAACGGTCCGGCGTGATCGCTGCTGTCACATAATCGTTAGTCGTGATGTCCATTGTCGTCGCGGAAAACGTGCCATAGCCGGCCGTCACGAACGTATGGTTCTGGTCTGGGACCAAATTGTACCAGGCTATCGAATTAAAGAAATCGGCCATGATTTTAAGTTCCGCCACCCGCGGCGTATCCAGGTGGGTCGATTCGTATGCCCAGTTCGTACCGTCGGCCCATGTATCGTGATTGCCATACAATTGGCCGGTGGCGCCAGACGTCATGGTCCAGTATTCCTGCAGCCGTTCCGTGTATGGGATATCGGGCGAAATGTTGATCGACTCATTTTCGTAATTTGCCTCGCCCATGAAATCCGGTATTGTCGGTGTCTGATTGTAGCCAGCTAACACTTCGGCGTACGTGGGCCTGTAAGTGTACGTGAAGTTTAACTTGATGATAGAGGCCCAGTTTTGATTGTCGAGCGAATTTGAAACCTGATAGTTGAGCTCGACGGTTTGGATGCGGTTGGGATCTACCGATTTGACACCGTTTGCTATCGCACGCATATTGGCGTCGTCGGTAGCGACATTCCACGTCTGGTAATCGTTGCCTGACAAATAGATGATATTCGGAAAATTCTTATATCGATTGCCAATGTAAGCGCCAAGATTGAAGTTGTTGGTGGTACCGTTCTGGTCGATCTGCGACATCCAGCCGCCTGTCTCGGATAGGTCAAAGAATACGGTAATTCCATGATTTGCAGCCAGATTTACCATGTCGTCTACGCGCTGGAAGAAAGCCGGATTCGGCGTAAAGATATCGGATCCAACAGTAGTGAAAGGATTCAACCCGTCATATGTGTGGGCGTTTGGATAATCAGTCGCGCATCCTACATATGTGCCGCACATCAGCTCGATCCACACCGAGTTGATGCCGTATGATTGGCGGTTGGCAAAGTACGTATCCGCCTGAGCTTCGGTCAGATTATAAAATAGGCTGTGCGGCGAGTCGCCAACGATCTGGTACGGCGCACCAGTCTGATCAAGCAGGTAGCGGCCATTTGCACTGACTGATGTCGGCCAGCAAAAAGGAGCGGCCGCGTGGCTGCAGGTAGCAGCGCGTGATTTCGGCAATAGCGAGATTCCGATAACACCAGACAGTATGAATACCGGAATTACTGACAAAACAATTAATCTAACGCGCTTCGCGTCAATTTTAGCCAGAAATTTACGACTTCTCATGTTATGTGCCCCAATGGGTGAGGAAAATCGATAGGCAAGTGATATCGACTTTGCCGGTACGGTTCAGATTGGTAAGTATCGTTGAGTTGCTAGTGTTGTATGCGGTGAGTAACATCGACAGGTCAGTGATATTTACAGCGCTGTCGTTGTTAAAGTCGCCCACTTTCGTGCCCTGCAACGGCGTCGCGTCATACGTACTGCCAGCATCCTGGCCGAACGGGCCGGTGCAGTAGCCGCTTTGGCGTTCACCGGCATTCGAGCATTTGTCTCCATTGGCGACCGGACCGGTCCATTGCGCCCACGTCAACGGATTGTCGCCGGATCCCTGGTTATAGGCGTTAAACAGGGTAGGGCCGTGGTAAACGTTATTATGCCAGTGGTTGTTCTGCCAGAAGGTGATGGCTGTGGGGATCATCCAAGGCTGCGTGCCAGAGAACGGCGCACCGCCGTATTCACTATAAACGCCGTCATAGCCGCATGCTTCCCAAATCGCCGGTGTACATCCTAGTACATGTGACGGGTTCAGATCGATTTCGTTATTTGAAATATCGACATTTTCGGTTTTCCAATAGCAGGCATCGATCCAATCCAGCGATGGTGTACCGCCGGTCGTACCGACATACGTATTCGTATTAAGCGAGACGCTCGGCAAGTTGGCATTGCAATGCGCCATAGTGACAGTGCCGGCCGCTTCTCCGCCCATGATAAGGTCGCACGTCCCGTCAATTGGCGCACCGCAATAGCGGTTGGAATTCTGCCATAGGAATACGCCGCCACCGTTATCGACCATCGTATTATTTTGTACGACCGATTGCGTCGGGTACGAAGGCTGGCTTGCACAGGACGGCTCTGAACAAGCCGGTATGCCGCCAAACTGGGTATCCGAGCCGGATTCGGAAATCCAGACCGCCGGGCTCGGGAACCCGGTATTGGTCAGTGCTTCGGCGATATCGTTCTGTTCCATGTAATTGTTGGTTATCGAAAAATTATAGGTTGTCTCGATACTTATTGCCGGGCCGTCGTTATAGGTAATTGTATTCGAGTCGATTGTAAGATTGGCGTTATTAGTATCAGCCCAGATACCCGTGCCCCAGTTATGATGGATCCAATTATTTTTTACAGTGACGCCATTCGTCTGCCACAGTTTGAACCCGCCCTGGTTGCCATCACCCGGCAAGCCGTCGCAGTGCACGTTATCATAATATTGCGGGGGAACCGGGTTGTAGTTTACCCAGCCAAGCGCCGCGTTGTTCAATGGTCCGGCCAAATTACACGTGTCGTTGTAGCTGATCTCGTTGTTTTCGATATGAAGATTGTATGGGCCTTGGGTAAGCGAATCTTTCTTGATAGTTTCGGCAGACTGGAAACCGTACTGCCCATTCTGCGTCATGCAGGTGTTCTTGACCGTGCTGTCGGTGGCCAGGAACAGGCCGCCGCCAGGAGCGTTTTGGATGATCGTAGAGTTGTAAACATTGAAATTGGGATCGCCGCCCTGATTGAGCGCGTTGTGGTCTTCGGGCGGATTATAGTGTTGAACGGTCAGGTATTTCAAAGTGACGTTGGTTGCTGTGTAGCCCGGGTCGTCGTAGCCATCGATGGCCCAATCGCGTGCGTAATTCCCGTCAAGCGTAGTGCCGACGCCGTTAGCTCGTCCACCGACGAACGCGTCGTCTGTCAACCCATACATACTTCCAACGTGCAGCCCGGGTTCAAGAAAGTACACCGTAT
>DATIJK010000095.1:0-3094 GCA_035478715.1 Saccharimonadales bacterium (SeqCode) | reverse complement strand
GTTCGTCGGCGCGGTAGTTGGCGCTTTGTTGGTATTAGTAATGCGCGAAGTAAATCCTGCCGCAGCGGCCACAGCTGTCGCACGGGATTGCTCGACCAACTCGATAATGAAATGCGGTGCGACGACAAAAACCGAATTTATCAGCAAGGTCAAAACCAACAGCCCAAGTGACCTGAAACCAGTCTATAACTCTTTCGGCTTGACGTCTGATTCATACAACAATTTTGTTACTTACGCCGTAAGCGGAAATGATATGCGAGACGGCCGAATCGTTGTAAACGGCAAGACAATTGCCACAAATTCATACAGTCTAGGACGCGAAAGACAAGGCGTTCCAATCAGTAACAAAGTAACAATCAATGGTAAAACGTACTGGAAAGGTACGCCGGGCCAACGGTTCGGTGCCGGCATAAATAGTATCCCGGTCTGGGTATTTTACAAGACCAATGGCGATATCAAGTTTGTTGTGATGAAAGCCTGCGGCAACCCTGTCGGCGGCCACTCATTATGGAAGCCGAAGCCCACGCCTCCGCCGTCTCCGCCACCGCATTCTCCCACTCCGCCACCACCAGCACCAACTCCTGAACCAACACCAACCCCACCACCAGAATTACCGCCTCCGCCGCCACCGCCGCCCACTGCCGTAACTACTTCGAGCGTAAAAGCGCTTCCAAACACGGGACCTGGTGCAATCCTGATAATCGGTGCGCTCGCGATAATTGGTGGCTACATATTCCACATGCGGCAACGCCAAGTAAAACACCGCAAGCACACTACCCACCATCACCGGCCGACACATCCGCACCACACCCATCATTCACGGTAAATAAAATTCGAGAATAACTGTCAAACAAGTAACCGATGTTTACTTTTGATGCCAACTTGTGCAAAAGTTAGTGTATTAGCAAAACATTGAAGCGTCTGGAGGGATAGATGTACACATCATACGTAATGGTCGGCATATTACTTTGGCTAATTCTAGCGATCTGGCCGGCATACAAGGCGAAAAAGAAGGGGTATAGTTTTATTCTGTTTTTCCTGCTGTCGGTAATTATTTCGTGGCTGATAGCGCTAATAATCGTACTGTTCCTGCATAACAAGAATGAAACCGCAGAAGACCGGGCAGCCAGCCGCGCAGCCGACCGTGCCCTAGAAAAAGAAGAAGGCTAATTAAAATAATTTGTACTTCATTTCAAGCTTTGCACTTTGACCTGACTATTTAATTGTATTATCGTATAGATAATGACTACTGCTATGAGGATGGACGGTGTGCCAGCCGTAAATGCGCACGACCTTCAAATATTTGCGCGATTTCAATCACATGGCGGTGCTGATGTATTATCATTGCCCTCACTTGATAGATTGATTGGTGATTGTATTGAGGTTGGCACACCGGAAATGATGCCCATTATCGGATGCCTGGCATTAGAAACCGCATTCTATTACTCACAAGATGATTCTCCTGATAAAATTCGCCGCGCTCTGCGTATGGCTGACGAATTCTCATTTGCAAGTATAGTTGCAGCAACAGAGCATGCCGATCACTTCAGAAATCTGGCAGAATCTCACCGTCAGCAATTAGCCTACGCAGCGTTACCCATATATGCAAACTTGGCGCTCAATGAACCAATAACAACCGATGAGTTCGCCGAACACAATTACCAGCTAGCATCTCGTGCGAAAGCCCTAATAGCGAGCACGCAAGAATATTTGTTGGACGGCGATCATACAACTTCTCACGATTATGACGGTTTGATTGCAGAACTTATTTACATATTAGGATTTAATAGGGCCGCACTTACAGGCCAGGGGGGTATGCTTGGGTTCGCACTTTTATCAACTCACCGTCAAGACAACGTTGCATACGATAAAGAATACGTCGGCACAAAAGCAATACACGCGCAACGAAAATCCAACTGGGATGCCTCAATAATTGTTCGAAATACTTTACCAGGGTCTGAATTGGCAAGAACGCTCGGCAGACTCGGCCAAACTGCGATGGTAGAGAGCGGGTTGAATATCAGCCCGGCAGATTTATGGAGATACGTTGCTAAAGTACAGGTTAAAACGAGTGGAAGCGTAATCATTAATGCAGATAGAGAACAAAATGGACGTACGATGTCTTCAAAAAGTAGAAGCAACGGGAAACACGAACAAGTACAATTGCCAATTCGCGATTCTCGCATTGTGGCTAACGCCGGTCAGTACGATCAGAACGATTTAGTTTTATTTGGTATAGCTGAGGAATTGGGCATCAACAATCCAAAAGCGCTGCGCGATGCTCTGGCGGCGCTTGCTGGTGAGATATTGGGCGAAAAGTTAGATTACACTCAGAAATCATTGCTTAAAAAAATAAGCACAAAAATCAAGACACACTTAATGGTTAGTTTAGATCGCCAAAATCAGCGCCGAAATACGCACTCATAAAACGTGCTACATTTGATACATGGGTGATATTACTGGAGGTCTGAAAGGACCGCGCTTACCGGGCGATTCGCTCATCTGCATGGGCACTCACCAGCAATTCAATTTATACGTTCCGCCGATACTTAGAGATACCGCGGAAGACGCTTTATTTCGTGTTAAACATACTGGCGGCGCGGGAAGCCGCAGCGAGTTGATTTCCGCGGTTTTCATGCGTGCCTATGTGGAATTTGATGGGGTCGGCCCTGAGGATATCCTGGCCCGATACCGCGACTTAACCTACGGGAATGGCGTGCCAATTGCGGATAGCATGAAAAAGCAACTAGGTTGGTATGCGCCGCTGCTAGTCAGTAAATATTTAAATTCGGCCGTAAGAAGCACTCAAAACACAAATTTTAAGACCAGTCGCGGTGAATTGGTTGCAGCAACGTTCATGCTCGCAAGTTCAGTGATGAATGGATTCATAGGTGACAGTATTTTGCGCAGATACCGGACAATGTGGGTATCTGAAATCGTACCTAGAACACCGGATGCAATAGTTCCGTAACAATTTATATTTACTTTTGGAATTGAAGTTCTATACTTTACTTGTAGAAGTAAGGGGGAAAGGTATGAAAAAACTAGTTCCAATTATCATCGTGCTGGTCGTCATCGTCGGTGCGGTCGTTCT
>DATIJK010000094.1:0-8893 GCA_035478715.1 Saccharimonadales bacterium (SeqCode) | reverse complement strand
CATGCTGCCAACATGCAGCCCGGGCTCGATGTAGTACACCGTATGTTCCTGCATCTCATAATTCGGATAATCGTGCGTCTCGGGCGGCACTACGATGCCGGCCGTAGCATTTGGGAAATCTGAGCCAGCCGTACCAAATGTAGGCAAGCCAGCCGTACCGGACGTATATGGGCCAGCCGTGCCGTTATACGTATACGGCGAATTCAGGATCGGCTGGCCGCAAACCGGCGTTCCGGTCTTTACTGCTACCGGCGCCGCAGCTTTCGGATGCGGGCGCAGAGTTATTCCGGCCAAGCCGGATAGGATGAACAACGGAACTAAAATTACTGCGGTCAATACTCTGCGGTTCATGACTGCATTTTTTCTCCCGTTTTAGTCAGATGATTTTTCATCTTTATTTAGGTATTCCAATGGCTAAGAAAGATTGACAAGCAAGTGATATTGACCGTACCGGTCTGGTTCAAATTTGTCAGGATCGTTGCGTTATTTGTGCCATACGCAGTGAGCAACATCGATAGGTCTGTAATATTCACGTTGCCATCGCTATTAAAATCGCCCGTTTTGCCGGCCGGAGGCGGGGGATTCGGATTCGGTGTCGATGTAAACGAGCTGCTGGTATCTTGTTGCCAATCCGACTGCCAGGTAGCAAAGCTGAGATTCTGGCAGGGGTCCGGATTTGTCGGCATTGATTTTCCGGTTGTCGTGTCAGATGGCAAAGAAGCGCAAGGTCCATAATTGTACGCGTTGAATGTCCAAGGGCCATAATACGCGTTATTCGACCATAAGTTATTATTTGGCGGTTCGTTATTGTTGGCAGGAGCATCTGGCGGATTCGACAAGGCGTTCAGATTTTTAAGCGGATTGGCGCTGCAGCCGGAATCCCAACCTGGGCAGCCGGTAAATGTCGAATTGCTATACATCGAATTGCCGATAATGCTGTTGTTCATCGGCTGCATGCCGTTGCCGCCCTGATACATCATGAAGTTCGTGCCGCATTCATTGCCGACCGTACAATTAGTGGCGTTGCCATTCAAAGCGGTCTGAGAATTTATATACGATGGATCGACATCGAACGAATTGCCTGTAACTGATATGTGTTTCGTACCCCATTGGCAGCCGTCGAAGTATGACGTGCCGTCCGGTGCCAGTGGTGATGTCGGAGTCGCACCGGCAGTATCAAAGAGCGCGCAGGTGCCAGCCCCAGACAGTGCAGTTCCCGCAGGAATGCTTGACGTAAGGGCAGGGGTGATTGTTAGTTTGCAATTATTGGCATAACACGTTTCTGCAGTAACTTGATACGGCTGGACTTGTTGTATCGCGCCGGTCAAAGTGCCGGAACCGCGGACACGTGAAACACCGGTGAATGACGTCGCGGTCGTACCCGTATACGATAAGATGGCGCCAGTATATCCACCGCCGCCATTCGCACTTGACGTGTCAACCCTGAGCTTACCCGATGAGGGAAATCCGGTTGTAGACGCGGCATTGATCGTTTGAGAACCGCTCAGTGATGCTACGTCAGTCGTGCTCGTAGTCGTAGTCAATGCCGGATCGCCGACGCCGATCTGATCATTAATAGCGACACCTCCGCCAACTAATAGGGAAGTACTCCCGGCCGACGCAGTTTGATCCGATCTGAACGTATCACCATGAGCAGAATCCCTGACATGCGAAAAGTAATATTGGCCGTTCGCCGCCGCTGTCTGCGAAGTCGGATAGCCGCCGGAGCAATACGCCGAATCGATCGGCCAGCCTTCGCCGCTCGACAAGCAACTTCGTAATGTTGCTTGCCAAATGGTGACGCCGCCCCAGTCGTTAATAAATTGATTGCCAGAAACGATGACTTGATTATTGTAACGGCTGTTCGCCACATCAAATCCGCCGGAACTGTTCAGATTGACCGCGCCGGAACAGTTCGAATTGCCGCAGCCAGATCCGGTTCCCCAGTTGTCATTTACGAACAGGTTATTCGTGACACTGACATTAAATCCGGTTTCGCTTTCTACGTCGGTACCCTGGTTTTTGTAAAAGTAATTGCCGGAAATATTCGTACCTGAGTTGCCATTATCAAGCCAGATGACCGGCTGGCCTTCGCCGATTCCGTTCTGCGTGAAGTAATTATCTACGATATCCGCATTGAGTGATCCCCACCATTTGCCGACACCGGAACAGCCACAACCTGGGTCGGCAGTATAAGGTGTTTGGAAGACTTCGTTGCGTCTGAACACCGCATTGACACCATCGCCGCCCGCCGCATAATTGCCCATCTTTGAAAAGCAGTTATATTCGACCGTGTCCTGGTCGCCGCCATACAATGCCACGCCTTCGCCGGGATTGCGGTAACTGTCATGGATATAATTATGTGAAATTTCCCAACCTTGGCCCGGTGTCAACGTTCCGGTTGTTACATGCAGATCATGCGAAATGTCCAGATATGATACGGTCACAGCACCAGCACCGGGAAAACTTGCGCCGTAGTACACCGGCGTGTTCACTGCTGCGGCCATGTCGAGCCCGCGGGTGATCGTCAGAGTATAACCGCCACTTTGGGTGCCAGTGATATCGTTGATTTCATAATCCTGATCGCCGATCGCTACGTGGCCGTATTTGAGTAACGGAATCGTACTGCTGCTGACCGAAACGGTTGTGGCTCCTTGAGCAGCTGAGGAGCTAACTTTTGAAACCGGCGCATTACTGTTCGTCCATTCCTGGCTGCCCGCAGCTTCGGAACTCGTCAGTGCCGAATCAAGTTGGATTGACGTTGAGGTACCGCCTGCGATGCCATACGTTTTGCCATCAGAAAAAGTAATCTTGGTAGAATAATCGGAAATTGGCGAATTAGTTGTGACGGTCGTGGCACCGATGTTCGCCGTTGCCGCCAATGTGCTGCTTCCGCCCGAAAATGAATAGGTGTCGTTACCTGCGCCAATACCACCGGCACCGTTCGCGTCATCAAATTGTGGCTCGTTAAAACCAGTCGTCGAACCGCCGATGAATTCGTCGCCGGTGACCGATTGCAGCCCGAGGAATCCGTACGATCCACCTTCAAAAAAGTGGATAATCGGAGATTGCGGATAATTATATGCAGGATTGCTCACGCTGCTGCCGGGAGCGTATATGACCGCCGCCGGTGCGCTCGCACCTTCGGCGATGATGTAAGAAGGCAAGGGTGGAAGCGTCGTACCGTAGCCTGTTAATGCCTGATACTGCGAAACCGTGTATGATTGACTGCCGGACGCCAGTGCATGATATGGCCAGGGGCTCGTCAGCTGCGAGGGTTGATCGCAGATATTGTAACTTTGGCCCGGTACGGCCGCCAACGCTTTAGGGCGCTGTTTAAATGTGATTCCAACAAAACCGGAAAATATGAAAACCGGAACCAGCACCATCAATGTAAATAGCCTGCTTCTTGTATCTTGAGACGCATGAACTTTACTTAAGAAATGCGGATCCATGTTAGTTTTACGCTTTTGCCCCTCACAGCACACAATAATTTCACTTTTAATTATAAGCGGATTCACCCCCTAAAAGAAAGGTAGAAATTAATCTTCTAACCTGTAACTGGCAACTGACTTTATACTTTTTTTGGACTTTTAATTATGTACCCCAGTGCGTGAGGAAAATAGACAAGCTTGTTATATTTACCGTCCCAGTTTGGTTTAGATTCGTCAGCACGGTGCTATTGTTGGTACCCCAAGCGGTAAGTAAAACAGACAAGTCGGTGATATTTACGTTGTTGTCGCTATTGAAGTCGCCGACTTTGCCCGATGGTGGGGGTGGCGGAGTTGGCGGTGGTGGGGTTGGTGGCGGTGGTGGAGGCGGGGGAGTCGGGCTAGTACCCGTTTCTTGCTGCCAGTTGCTCTGGAAATGTGCCAGATCAACGCTGCACGCGCCCGAAGGCATTGTGTGGCCGGTTGCCGGGTCGCTTGGCAGTAGGCCACAGCTTCCATACCAATAGACATTCCACAGCCAGGAGCCAGTGTATGTATTACCTGACCAGATGATGTTGTTTGGCGGCTCACCGTTGCTTGCCGGCGCGTTCGGCGCATTTGATAACGAATTGATGTTTTTGAGCGGACTGTTGGTACAGTTGGAATCCCAGGTCGGGCAGGTAGTGAAGTTGGAATTACTCATCATTGAATTACCGTTAATTAGTGTTTGGAACGGCGCTTCACCGGCCTCCTGGAAAGCTTGAAAATTGGTACCGCATGAGTTTGCATGAGCCGAGGTGCAGTTAGCACCCACGGTGTGGCCGTCAACTGTTGTGCCGGCAGCGATCGCTGCGGCGTCGAAATTGAATGTATTGCCGGTGATCGAGATGTTCTTAGTGCCCCACTGGCAGCCGTCAAAGTATGAAGTGCCGTCCGGCGCAAGGGGGTTGGTGGGGGTGGCAGCGCTGGTGGCGAAAAGTTGGCAGGTACCGGAGTTTTTTACGTCGGTGCCGGCAGTGGCTGAGCTAGTGAGTGCCGGAGTGATGTTTACCTGGCATCCATTGGCGTAACAGGTTTGCGAAACCACTTTGTAAGGCAAGACTTGCTCGACCGGGCCAGCGAGCGTTCCGGAACCGCGCACAAAAGAGACACCTGTGAAGCTTGTGGCTGTTTTGCCGGTGTAACTCAGGATAGCACCGGTCCAGCTGCCATTCCCGTCGTCCCAGGCGGCCGAGGTGCCGACACGAATTTGCCCCGATGATGGGAAGCTTCCGGTAGCTGCAGCGTTAATAGATTGCGATCCGTTTAGCGCAGTCACGTTGGTAGTGCTGGTTGTCGTAGTATTCACGGGATCCGAGAAGCCGACCTGGTCGTTAATGGCCAGCGCACCCGTAACCATGATGGTTGAGCTACCGGAGTTGGCAGCCTGGATGAGGGGCGCATATACCTGGTTGGTGCTGGTACCGCGATGTGAAAAGTAGTAAGCACCACCCGACGTGGATTCAGAGGTAATCGGGAAGCCACCCGAACAGTAAGCTGCATCTTCCGGCCAACCTTCGCCGGAATTTTCGCATGAACGGCCGCCAGATTGCCAGATACTGACACCGCCCCAGTTATTAATGAACTGGTTGTTCGACACGATGATCTGGTTGTCATAACGACTGCCGGGTACATGGAAGCCGCCGGAGCTATTGAGGTTTACTGATCCGACACAGTTCGAATCGCCACAGCCGCTTCCAGAACCCCAGCCGCCGTTCTGGAAAAGATTATTCGTAACGCTGAGGTTGAAGCCTGTCTCCTGGTGAATAGCTGACGCGGCGGACTTGTCAAAGAAATTACCCGAAATGTTGGTGCCGGAGTTACCGTTATCGAGCCATATTACCAGAGAACCGCCAGGTGAATCGTTTATCCAGGCGTTGTCCGTGATATCAGCGTTTAATGTACCCCACCATTTGCCGCCTCCCGATTGGCCGTTACCAGAGTTATCGACCTCGTAGTTTGTTTCCGTGACTTCATTCATGCGGAACTTGTTGTTATGGCCGAAAATATTTACTCCATAATCGCCCATTTTTGATAGGCAGTTGTATTCGATAATTCCCTCGTCGCCTCCATAAATGGCAACCCCAGCCCCATGGTCCGTTGCCGAGTAGCTATCATGGATTTTGTTATGGCTTATAGTCCAGCCCGCGCCGGTGTAAATTGTGCCGGTTGTATCGTGCAGGTCATTGGAAATGTCCAGGTACGACACCGTGACAGCGCCGGCCGTATCGCCATAGTAAACGGACGTGTTGGCGGGTGCGGCGACATCTAGGCCGCCTGTGATCGTAAGCGTGTAGCCCCCGCTTTGGGTGCCAGAGATAGCACTGATCGTATAGCCTTGCCCGCCGATCCGGATGCTGCCCCATTGCATCAATGGAATAGTTGAAGAACTGATAGAAACAGTGGTGGCTCCCTGAGCCGCCGCCGTTGACACATGCGAAATCAAGCTTGGATTGGCTGAGTAGCCGTACGTATCATTTTGAGCAGAAACCCCAGCGGCGCTGCCGCCGTCGTTGAAAGTCGGCTCCGGAAAGCCGGTAAACGACCCGCCGATGACCACGTCGCCGTTTACTGCCGGGATACTGAGCTGCCCGTATGCGCCGCCCTCAAAGAAGTGCAGGATCGGCGTTTCTGGATTTTGCCACCCTTGGAAGGAAACGTTCGCACCCGGCGCATAAATCGCAGCGGCGGTTGTGGATGACGCTTGGCTAGCAATATAGGAGGGCAGGGGCGGGAGCGTGGTTCCATAACCAGGCAATGCCTGGTATTGCGCGACCGTATATGTCTGAGTGCCCGATGCGAGTGCATGATACGTCCACGGGCTAGTCAGGTATTGTGCGGACTGCGCGCCGCAGATCTGGTAACTTTGGCCGGGGACAGCCGTTGCAGCTTTTGGATGCTGGCGTAACGTTACGCCGACCAAACCCGTCAATAGAAAAACGGGGACAAGAATTGCTATCGTCAAAACCCTGCGGTTCATGACCGCGGCTTTGTTCCAGTTCCGCACCAAACGTTTTTTCACGGTATTATTTTTTTGGTTACCCTACACGTAAACTTCAGGAATAATTATATACGGAATAACCATTAAAATAAAAGAACATTGCAAGTCCTGCTTGCAGCTATAACTTTTTTAATTATGATCCCCAATTGGTCAGGAAGATTGAGAGGCAGGTAATGTCTACGGTGCCGGAACGGCTTAGATTGGCCAATATCGATGAATTATTCGTGCCATAGGCGGTCAGCAGCATAGATAAGTCAGTAATATTTACGGCGCTATCGTTATTGAAATCTCCCACTTTGGATCCTGGCATCGGTGGATTGGAATTTGGCGTAGAATTGTAGGTACTTCCAGATTCCTGCTGCCAGTCAGACTGCCAATGCGAGAAATCTACGAGGTTACATGCGCTTGGGCTAGAAGGCATCGCATGGCTGGTCACAGGATCACTAGGCAGCGTACCGCATGCGCCATACCAATACGTATTCCAAGCCCACGGACCATAATACGCGTTGTTCGACCAGACATTGTTGTTCGAAGGCTCGCCGTTATTGGCAGGCGCGTTCGGCGCGTTGGAAAGTGCGTTAATGTTTTTGAGCGGGCTGTTCGTGCACCCCGGATCCCATGTCGGGCAAGAGGTCAAATTGGAATTGCTTGCCATGGAATTGCCGTTGATAAACGATGCGAACGGGGCTTCGCCGGCTTCTTGGAACGCCATGAAATTAGTGCCACAGTTAGCAGCATGGCCTGAAGTACAAGTTGTACCCACTTGGCCGCTGACTGTCGTACCGGCTGCGATTGCTGCCGCATCAAAACTGAAAGCGTTGCCGGAAACGGTTATATTCTTCGTGCCCCATTGGCAGCCGTCGAAATATGACGTACCGCTCGGAGCCAGCGGAGAGGTCGGCGTTGCCGCGCTAGTGGCATATAGTTGGCAGGTACCGGTATTCATCACGTCGGTACCTTGAGCAACATCGCCGGAAAGAGCGGGGGTAATTGTCGCTTTGCAGTCGTTAGCATAGCAAGTTTCTGAAGTTACTTTGTACGGTTGCACTTGTTCTAATGGTCCGGCCAATGTTCCAGAACCCCGAACGAATGATACACCAGTAAACGTCGTGGCTGTCTTTCCAGAATATGAAAGTATCGCCCCAGTCCAGCTGCCACCCCCATCACTCCAGGCTGACGAAGTGCCCACACGCAGCTGACCAGCCGCCGGAAAGCCTGACGTGTCGGCTGCGTTTATGGCTTGCGAGCCGCTCAACGAAGTTACATTGGTCGTGCTGGTAGTAGTCGTGCTGGCTGGATCGGCAAAACCGATCTGATCGTTGATCGCTAACGCACCCTGTACAACTATCGTAGAACTTCCTGATGTTGCCTTTGTTGTGACTTGTTGTCCGCCCTGATTAGTGCTGGTTCCACGGTGCGAGTAATAATACTGGCCGCCAGCCGTAGATTCCATCGTTATAGGAAATCCGCCGGTACAATAGTCTGCGTCCTCTGGCCAGCCTTCGCCGGAATTTTCACAACTGCGCCCGCCCGATTGCCAAATGTCGATACCGCCCCAGTTATTGATAAACTGATTGCCGGACACGATGATTTGATCATTGTATCGGCTGCCTGGCACGTCGAACCCGCCGGAACTATTAAGATTTACCTGGCCGATGCAATTCGAATCACCGCCGCAGCCGTTGCCGGTACCCCAGCCGCTATCCAGAAACAGATTATTTTCGATATCTAAGTTAAAGCCGGTTTCGGAATGGATTGAAGATGCAGAACTTTTATCAAAATAATTCCCGGATATCAACGTGCCGGCATTGCCATTATCCAGCCAGATAACAAGACTGTCGCCATGACTATTATTTATAAATGCGTTATCGGTGATGTCCGCGTTTAATGTACCCCACCATTTACCGCCGCCCGAACAGCCGCACCCAGGGTCGGGCAGATAGTTGGTATCGTACACTTCGTTATAGCGGAATTTATTATTGTGTCCAAATACGTTGATGGCATAGTCGCCCATCTTAGAAAAACAATTGTATTCGACAACACCCTCTTCGCCGCCGTACACTGCAACACCGAATCCTGGCCCGTGTGAATAGCCGTCATGGATATTATTGTGGCTGATCGTCCAGCCGGCACCAGTGTAAATCGTACCGGTCGTTATGTGCTCATCATGTGCGATATCAAGATATGACACCGTAACACTGCCGGAATTGTCGCTGAAATAGACAGGCATATTTGCTGCGGCAGGCAAATCTAAACCACCAGTTCCAACATTGACGGTATAGCCGCTGGCCTCGGTACCGGAAACTGAGCTTGCCCGGTAGACATGGTCGCCAATGTAGAAGTTTTGCCATTGCACGAACGGCACCGTCGCATTTGTAATCGAGACAGTGGCAGCTCCCTGAGCAGCAGACGATGCAACCTT
>DATIJK010000093.1:0-21811 GCA_035478715.1 Saccharimonadales bacterium (SeqCode) | reverse complement strand
CTTAGGCCTAGAAGAAGAAAAATCCGCGGTTTAGTTCACAAGTTAACTAATAACAATAGTCAAACCGGTTCGGTCGCCGACCGGATATCTGAGCGGGCAACTATTTTATCATGATTTTCTTGCAGATTTTCCAATAACACTTCGCCGCCATCAATCCGTGCACAACTTGCCAGTAATGATAATGCGCCATAAAGCACTCGATACTGCCGGTAGCCGATTTCAGAACCTGGTATTGCCGGTAGTCCGAGATCGCGTAGCTGGGTGTCGCGCGGCGCTTCATAATGGACCCTGTTCCGTCTGACCTGGCCCGGCACTCGCGGCTCTTCAAGGAGTTCGACAAGTCGGGTGCCTAGTCGCAGCCTAAGACCCATGTTATTGAAGTCGTAAGATTGGCTGTCCTCATCCATCGCTCGCACGACCCATGCGACGGCATCGATGGCGTGTTCGCCGGCAGCCTCCATAAGCATATCAAGTGGAGGGTAATAATCAGTTGCATTGGTGATGCCCCATCGCTCAAGTTGCCGCCTGGCTGCTTTTGTCCGTTCGTCACGGCGATTTTCCGTGTCAGTACGCCAACCCGTGCCGTCACGTAATTGCTGTTCTGCGATTGCTTCATCATATACGGCATTCATCTCTTCTTGAAACGCTCGAAGTTGCCTGGCGGCAAACCGGATGTTCTCAGGGTATTCTGAATCGGGTTCAAGGATTCTATCAACCGAAATCCAGTCTCCAGTAAAGTCTTCGCCAAAGTCACCGTAACGTAAACCTATGTCTATGTCGTGAACACGGCCAGAATCCAACGGGAGCGCATATACTAGGGTGGCGGCTTCAGGATCATCGGGTAACTCGATCATTCGACCTTGCATGTGTGATGCTTCCGTGCCAGGTCGTATACCGATTAGCTTAAAATTGCGCGGGTCATATTTTACGCGTAAACCGTCCTGTTCTTGCGGTAAATTATCCCACACGCATTCAGATGCGGTGAAACTTCCGTTCTGTAGGTACATTTTGGACCCGAGCGATCTACGGCTTGCATCGCCTGTTTCGCCACCCAGCAAAAAGAGCTTATCGCCATACGGTTCGTCAAAAGGCTCGTATAAATAAACCTCAACAAGACCCGCATTGACGGCTTCCATTTGTTCTGGAGCCAAGATACCGAATGCAGGTTGGGGGAGCTGATCAGGGGTACGCGGCCCGTTTGTCATAGTACTAATGTACCATATTTATAAGCATAAGTCAAATAAAGAGGATAGTCTTAATCAAGAAAATGAGGAAAGCGACAGGATAATCTATAATGATTATGATATGCCAACTAGCGAAGTACCAGCTCATGAAGCGAACCTGCCAGCTCAGGTAGATGAATTATTGGCAGAACATCAGCCTGTTCGACTGCAAGAACAAAGCCAAGAATCAAATGAGCCGCACAATGGGGATATGTCAGTTGGCAGCAGCCCGCAGGATATGGACGCGTTAGAACGCGAAGTCGCTATTGCTGACACATTGCCTCAACCTCCAGACGAACGGATACGTTCCGGAATGCATATCTGGAATGCGGAGCCAAGACAGAATTTGGTAAGAATATTCGGTCCTAGAACTACCGA
Source organism: Saccharimonadales bacterium (SeqCode) (assembly GCA_035478715.1). Classification (GTDB taxonomy): domain Bacteria; phylum Patescibacteriota; class Saccharimonadia; order Saccharimonadales; family UBA4665; genus JAICLK01. The sequence continues at coordinate 20,210 of DATIJK010000093.1, read as the reverse complement.
CGAACAACTATCGGATCTTGATTGGCTGCATGCGAACGGCGCAACCGGCATCCGTGAAATTGTGGAAGTGAGAGACCCTAGGCTTGATAGATGGTATAAATGCATCCAATATGCGTTCGGCACAGTAAAAGGCGAAGATTGGACTACTATTCCCAAAGACCCGGATACACAAGATGTATTTGATATACACTTTTCGTTTGAAACGAGAGAACACCTGGCAAAATATGATTATGTAGTAGTTGATCATCCGGAGGCCGGGGATGTAATCGCTTATGGTAGAAGACGTGGTTCGTACAGTGAAAGAATAGAGCATTTTGGAATTTACAATGGCCCCGATGAGGGTGTAACATCTAAATTCGCCCGCGGTAACGTCTATCGGCATGACATTGACGCGATTCCTTTTACTGAGCACGAGGTAACATTCGCGATCTTTTTCAGAAAAGTTCAGACACCTGGCCAATGAATTGAGATGCGGCAAAGTACTTTTTAGAGCGTATTAAATATCAGAACCTGCTTTGATTCCACCGTGGTGATTGATTGGGTATCCCAGGAGAAATTCGCACGTCTCCTCTCTTTCGACAGTGGTCAATAACGAATAAGCATACGCAGAGTAGGTGTACCTTATAAGCCAAGTGCTAAGTTTACTTAAACACCAGTTAACTCTATTAACGCGCTAATGATATCGATATCAAACGAGTTGAGGTTCGCGCGCTTGTTGAGGCTGTCGTTCCTGGGTGTAGTCGTCACCTCTTGCCAAGTGTCTCCTGATCAGCTGTTCGGCCATAAATCGTTGTAGCATCTCACCATCTGTCGGGAGGTCACTTGACCGTGTGAACGCTCGCTGTAGTTCCAGGGCTTTGTCTACAAGGTTCTGAGGTAGCTCACGCCCAATCAGCACACTGCCCACACCTTCGTTATTTGTTACTGATGAAGTTACTGGGATGCCGAAAAGGAATGTAGTGACTTCGCGGGATTCGCCAGGCCCTAATAATACCCCTTCATTTCTGCGGCCACGAAATCTATCACGGTTTTCAACATTTGGGTCTACGCCTGCGACGACACTGTCGGCACTCCGACTAGTAACCGATGTACGCCAAAGCCCATCGCTATAATTTGTTCCTTCTGACTCAACATCGAAGAACACGTAATCTTCAGGTACGACAAGGTCTGTTTCAGGATACCCGGCATTTTCGATTGTAAAACCGGTTTGAGTTGCAGATGGCGCCAACTCCGCTACTGTTTCTCGTTGGAACTCGCCAAACAATACTTTACGCACCTTAAATACTGCGTCTTGAAGAATTGGGGGGAATTCATCGTCCTGGTTTAAGATGTTTTCTAGCCCAATCCAGTCTGCGCGCTCGTGCTCTTCATTTAACGCGAGCTGTTTTGTCATCTGATCTCGTTCACCTGGGTCAATGAATAGGACCATAGCAGCATTTGATGTATGAACGCCCTCATCTGACGGCTCTTGCGCCCGTTCGTTGAAAGATGTCGAGTAGGCAGTAATAAATTCTAAGCGCGCAGGATCAACTTCTAGGCCAAGTTCCGCCTTGACTTTAGATGCACCGGCTTGCTGGTAACTTTGGCCGCGCTTCATGCGCCCGCCGCAAGAGAACCAGTAGCCCTCCTGGGGCTTTTGTTGGCGGAAGCCGGATAAAGCTTCGCCAGTTGACGCGTCAACAATCAGGACGTCAGTGCACCCGATAACTATGTTGTTTTGTATTAACCGATATTCTTCGTCGGATAAAAAGCGGCTGACCTTAGCCATTTCTTCTGGTCCAGGACCGAAAAAATTGGGCGGATTAAGTTCTATCATAAAGTTATTATACCATCAATTTATTTAATATACAAGATAATTCTCTGTTTGACGCGTTGACGTAGTAGATGATACGCTCCAACAGATATGAATGCAAGTAAAAAAACTACAGTAATGGTATTTGATTTGGATGGGGTTGTTACTGACCCTACCGCCGATACTAATGAGGTCAGCAAGGATGTTCTGGATGCGATTGCTGCGGATTTGAAGTCTGGTACGCCGGTCTCGTTTAATACTGGTCGGGCGTTTAAGTGGGTTGATGACGAAATTTTGGTGCATTTACAGTCGCTTTCGCCTGCCGAGCTGGAGAATCTGTTGGTCGTGAGCGAAAAAGGATCTCTAGTCGTTGAGTTCAATAACGGCAAGCCGGTGCTTGAAATCGCCAAATCATTGTCCCTGCCCAAACCGTTCGCAAATGATGTCAAAGCCCTGCTCAAAAAGGATCAGGGTAGCTGGAAGCTTTCGGACTTCATGTTCTGGGACGAAGACAAGATGACGATGGGTAGTATCGAGAAGCTCCGGGATAAACCTATTCCGCTCGATGAGTTTCATGAAAAACGCGATGTTTTGCTGAAAGAGCTCGAAAAACTGATGCAGAAACACAAGCTATCAGACTTCAAAATCGACGCCACGATAATCGCTACTGATTTAGAACATAAAACGGCCGGCAAGCACAAAGGCGCTGAACAGGTGATTAATTGGCTGAAAAGAAAGCGGATTACACCCGAAGAATTCATAACATTCGGCGACAGCCCGAGTGATGCCGAAATGGCGCGGGTTTTTAGCGAATCAGCACGGACTAAATTCATCTACGTAGGAAAAAACGAAGAATTCGACCCGCCCAAAGATGCAAAATACAAAACAATCAAAAAATCAGCCAGCTTTTCAGCCGATACACTCGAGCATTTATTACGATTAAAAGATTAACGAAAATGATTGTATCTATTGCTAAAACATATAGCTTATGGTATAATTCTTATCCTAAACAACAGGAGTGCAACTAATGCCAAGGCACACACCCGAAGAGTATCTTGCAGCAATGGTAGCTGTTGGGGACCAACGCCTGCGCCACACGGTCATATTTGAACCGCAGGATGGCGCAGTAAATCAAGAACTAGTAGGCCATAGTTATGTACTACCGGACGCGATCGATGGTCTTCGCAAAATTCCGGGCGTAGACGGCGGGATAGTTGCTGCCGGATCTTTTTTGCACGCTGCGAATGTCGTTGAAGAGATACTTGTGGATAATCCTGCCGCCCTGCAAGGGCTTCGCCATCACCCGGAACACGATGGCGTACTTGATGTTGCAATCCCCCATACGAACTGGCTTGTCGCGGACCGGGTTGCGCCTGAGGGCTACGCTCAGGAGCCGGATATTATCAGAAGCTGGCAGGCCATCGGCGAAGTACCACTGATGCGGCATGTTGTCTTGAAATTAACTGATGACACACCTGAAAGTCGCGTTTCGCAAGCCTTGGGTGATTTGAGAGAAGTGATGGGTGAGGTCGCTGCTCGATATACAATAATCAAGCCTGAAGTTGCCCATTCGATAGATCGGCGGAAAGGTGACGTATTGATCGTGCGTACCGTTTGGCCGGATTATGATAGATACGAACACTTCGAAGGCACTCCTTGGTATACAGACGTGATGCATGATCTTGAAGGTATTACTGATCGCCGCATGGATGCCATGCATACAGTTGATTTACCATCGCAGGTCCTGCAAAGAATGCGACGCATCGAACGCGCCTCCGCGTAAGGTACGGAATATCCAAATTTTAACTTCTGGATTGCTAATTCGCTAACACGGAAAAGTTACCGTTACTGCCGTCTGCAGGATCATCTTCCGCGTGTTCACTTATCTTTCGCCCCAGAGTTTCTGCCCACAACAGCGCGACGCCTTTGACTGGGTATGGATTTCTGTAGCGCGTGAATACTCCTGCAACGCCATGTAGTAAGCCGCTGCCGAGCCTTTGCGTCCGGACATTGTCGGCTAGTGCTTTATAGTCTGCTATATTCCGGTCTAATCGGCGTCCGAGCCGTTCGATATCGTCTGCTGTAACGGGGGTAATGAAGTCTGCGAAGTTGCCATCGATTTCAGTAAGGAAATCTTCTTCGTCAAATGTGCCGTAATACACTTTTTGCCAATTGAGCCAATCAAGGTTTTGGTGGAATACGGTCACGCAGATGATATCGGTTACATGTTCGCTATCTTGCTCGCTCAGAAAATAAAAGCGCTTTTCAACACCGACTCGTAAGTCGTAATTTTCCGGGTAAAATTCGTTTTCCCAGTCCAGGACTACCTGGATTTTCTTGCCTGTTTTGGCTTCAACGATGTCATCAAGGGTAGGTTCATAGTCTGTAGCTTCACGGCGTCGTTCATCAGGGATGTAAACTTCTTTTGCGCCGGCTGCGAAACCATCTGTAAATTGCACGCTTCCGCTACCCAGTGGGCTGATGTCGTATCGTAAATCGTCAGCAAGATACCTGCCCCGTATGTCGTCTGCGGCAGTAAGTTCACGCGATGTTCCGTCAGCGCCAAATACGTAAGATTTATCATCATATTTTGCGTAAAATGGGGCGCCTAAAATTTCCTGAGGCTCAAGCACCAAAGTACGTAATCTATCTGCAAATGCGTGTAGCCGCTCAAGATCAAGGCCACTGGCTTCTGGGTGCGCAGTAAGATCAGGTAGACATTCCGCAGGGCTAGCGAACTCTCGGGCCATAACTGATTAATAACATGAAATTAAGTAAACATCAAAAACTACCAAGTTTGGCGAAGCTATTCTAAAAGAAACGTAAACTATTGATTCAAACCGGCGACGAAGTCTGAAATCGTCTGGTCTAGGGGGATTGTTGGTTTCCAATTGTATTCGTTTCGCAGACGGTCGCTGCTGCCGCGGATGTCCTGCGGGTCGTTGGGGCGGAGTTTCTTCTCGTCTACCGTAATCTTTGGCGGAGTATCGAATTTGAATGATTTGATCAACAGGTCTAAAATTTCGCGGCCGCTGCGGCTGGTGCCCGAGCAGACGTTATAGATCCGTTCTTTCGGTGCGTTTTGCGATGTAGCGATGGCGATGTATGCGTCGACGACGTCGCGGGCATCGGTGTAATCACGCTTCGTGTCTAAGTTGCCGACGATGACTTCAGAAATTTCGCCAGATTTAACCTTTTGCAATTGGAATGCCAGGTCCGGCACCAAAAACCCTGGACCCTGCCCTGGACCGACGTGGTTGAACGGGCGGGTGATGACACATTTGATACCACGCGATGCGTAATATTCGGTCAGATATTCTGTCGCCAACTTGCTGATCGCATAGGGCGAATTGTGCGTAAGCACGCCTTCGTCTTCGGTAATCGGCATCGGCTGCTTGCCGTCGTACACTGCACCGGAGCTGATGACCACGAAGTTTGCCTCTGATTTCTGCTCCATCGCGTGCTGCAGCAGATTAATTACCATTGCCGTGTTTGAACTGATAAACTCTGCCGGCTTGTCAAAAGACATGCCCACATTGGCCAGCCCAGCCAGATGGATTACGCCATCGACTTTGGTCAGATCCAAAGCCTGCACATCGCTGGCTTTCGTCATGTCACATTTGACATATTGGTCGATTGAATCTTTATTCCTGTCTGTCGGCGCAGCGTCGTAGCCGACCCCGATTACTTTATGCCCCAGCTCGTGCAGTTTGCGCGACAAATGATGCCCGACAAACCCATTAACACCCGTAACAATAATAGTTTTAGAATCACTCATGCCATACATCATATACTGTTTTGGATTTTGGCAGAAGTAATTGTTGTTACATCGTGAGGAATCTCTTTTAAAAAATCATCGATCCCCATCTCCCGTCATTCCCGCGAAAGCGGGAATCCAGTCAAGAAGGAATTCCTAATATACTGGATCCCAGATCTAGTCTGGGATGACGTCACGTGTCTTCAGCAAGTCTCCAGATTATACTTGTGCTTTAGAATATTGTTGCGCTGAAAGCGAATAAGTTTGCTTAATTATATTTTTTATATATAATACCGTCCCATCGAGAGTTAACAGAGGTAGGAGGAAGTGCATGCGTCTAAAACTTAGTCTAAAAAAAGATTCCAAAAAAATATGGGTAGGATTTACGGCAATCGCTATCCTATTGTCATTTTCAGTAATTCCAACGCAAGAAGCAGCAGCGCATTACGTATATCGATCGGCACAACTATATTGGAGCGGCGGGGACTGCGTAACGGGCCGATCGGAAGTTAGTCACGGCAGTGGAAATGGATATTCAAGGGCTGACATCGAAGTTACGAGGTATTCCGGCACGTATCACGAAAGCTGCGGGGAACCATTTTCCCGGCCGAACGGCTATATCCGTGAGCGCATGGCGCTTATGTACTGGACCACGCAATGGAATACTTGTCATGACACCGGTTACCTTTATAACGGAAAATCTGCCAGTATTTTCACGGTTACTAGAACGTACAGTAACGTATGCGGCGGCCGGAATTATGATACGCAATCCTGGATTCATGAATACAACGGTTCATGGAAAGGCGGGATTCTCTGGTCCGGCAGCCACTGGCTCCCTATATAAATAAGCAAAAAATCATTCATTCGTAATCAGGAAAGTTTTAACCATGAAGAAATCCACGAAAATTTTACTAGCTAGCGTTGCAGTGTTGCTGGTTATTGGTTCAGGGACAATTGCCGTCAGGGCGGACTCTAAAGCACCGGAACATCCGGATTGGGTGCAAGCGGACGGGAAAGTGAATTTAAATAAGATATCGGATAATGATGAGCTTCCCTACCAGTGCTGGAATGGGAAAAATATCAAACTCACCGGAAAAGCTTACAAAAAAATGGCTGACAGCCAGGCGGCTCCCGGGTCAGATGAATACAAAACGGGCGTTGATAAAATGAACGATCTGCGCAAAATCCCCGGTGCTGTTGTCCAAGAGGGTGGCGGCGAAACGGTGAATATTGACGATAACAATCCCGCTATTGTAGGTGTAATGAAAAAATACGAGAAAAAGGAAATGCCGCAATGCCAGTAAACAAAGTCTACAAAAACTTAGCGTTTGCGATAGTCATAGTCAGTACACTATTTGCAGTAATAGGGCTGATCCGCGAGTTGACAACGGGACTCCCTTTGGATTTGTTAATGCGCAATCTGGAAAATTGGGCGACAGATGTGGGTTTTCGGCTGATACTGATAGTATTGGCTGCTGCAGGGGTGCAGTACCTGACGGCTAAGAAGTAATTGTTGTTACAGCGGCACTCACAATCTTATTCCGGCGAGAACCGGCACGATCTATATGAAATTTATCGCATATCCCGGTAATTTTTAGTGGGAAGGATTTCCTTGGGTGCCTTGCCGCCGCGCAGCCGACTGGTTGCGTCTAATACTATGCCACGCAGTAAGCATGCCGAGCACTAGCTCAGTTGGCACCTCTAGTCCTGGATCTGAGTTTGCGACAACTCTGGTAGATTCGGGTCCGATTTGCACAGATTGCAATTCGGCTGCGTCTGTAACGAGAATCCCTTCAGATTCTATTGATGGCGATTGCCGGAGTGCTCTAACTGCCCGAGTCAGACCGGCTAACGACCTATGACCCTCCAAATCAAACGTCGGACCAAGAATATTTGCTGTAATAAGCAGGATAGAGGTCGCGCTGGTAATTTCACCGCGCTCCAACAATATGGGAACTTCTTCAACTTGGCCACCGCCAAGATCGTGCAGGAGGGGCTCAAATACGCCGGTCTGGATCACCGAGCTCTCCTCTTGATCTTACAGCCCTGCCCGCCGCCTTCCGAGCAAGCGCATCTGCTGTAATACCGGTGCCAAGGGTATTAGTTGTGCGAGCTCTATCGCTCTCTGACCGTGGAGGCAGAAGCGGAACGCCAGACATTATTTTGCCCGTTGTCGGTTGGGTAAAAACACGCATCCGAACACCGCGGACCGTTCCCTCGTGCATCTCTGCATCGTCTTGAGCGCTGGGCACCCCATCCATTTTCGAAACTTCTATAATTGCTTCGAGGACTTCTTGCGTGGACCATTCGTCCGGAAACATCGTTGAGCCGCCCTCTTTGGTCAAACGTACAGTGTGTCCGTCTTGCTCGCGCGCCGACACTATGTGCATAGGTCGGTAAACCCCATTGTCTCGCACCGCTTGTTCCCTTACTACGCGGGCGTAAGATTTGCCGGGGAAACGAGGATCTTTCACGGCTGAGGCAACTTCTAGGCTGTCGACACCTAAGACTTGCAGGGTGCGCAGATGGTGCGCACCGCCTCTTTCATCACCAAGTAGAATATGGGAAAGCCCGTCGAATTGCGCCTGCTCATTTAGCAGAAAATAGTCGAGCGCACCAGAATCATAAAACTCCTGGCTGATCAATCCGTTTGCCAATAGCGCGCTAGCGAGGTTCTGCCGTTCAACAAGCATGGCCCCCTGGTCGATATCCTCCCCTCCACCTTGCGGGGAGCTGCTCTCCGTACCCATATTTAGCCAACCTTTTACTATTACCCACTAATGATACAGAAAAAGCACAGGTTATAAAATTCTTGGCTTGCCGCTAATCAAGAAAAAGTATTGCTCCAGAGAGTTCGATCTTGGATTACTAGTAAACTCTTAGTATTCCCACCAGCTGTAGCCGCTTGAAGGATAGTCTGACGTCGGTTGCGAATAGCCGGATGGATCATTGCTGCTGTAGCCCTGGCCTGAATATCCGTCAAGCCCCGGTTCGTAACGCCGCCAGCTTCCGCTTGGGATGGTGACGTACTGGCCGTATGAATCTGCGTTGCTGGCGCTGGTCCGGCTGACTGTAAAGCCATTGTTGCTGATGGCGGATATGGCTGTCATTGCCTGCCCGTAATCATTAATCATGTTGATAGCTTTCGCGCCACTGTTTTGCATATCGACCGTGCTGCCGTTTACCGTAGTCGATCCATCCGTAAACGTAACGGAACCGAATTGATCAAGCGGGATGATGCCGCTGCCGTCACTCGGCGCTTCCTGGATCCACTCTGCCGAAGATTTGGACGAATCGTATGCGACTGTGTTGCTGAATGATTGGCCGTTGGTAATGTCTTTTATATATATCGTCCACTCGCCGTCCGAAACTTCCCGGACCGATGCTGTAATCGAATCGCCGGCACTCACGCTGACGCCGGGAATCGTTATCGAAGAGTCGGGCAGTTGCTCGTAAAATGAACCGGCCGCAACCTGGCCGTTTTCGACAATGTTCTGCGTGCCAACTTGGATCAGGTCATTGCTGCTTTCCCCGCCGATGCCGATCCACGCCGCGTCAGCCGCAAACGTTTCACTGCTTGCAGATACGCTCGGAACTTTCCACGAACCCGATATGCCAGTATATGTTCCGCCGGAAGATATGTACCCGGCCCAGTTGCTGGTAGTGTCGCTGATAGTTTGTGTTGAACTGCCATTGCCGCTAGTCGGGTAATCATATGCTGCAGTCGATACGTTCGAGCTTTGTGACGGAATAGTGATTTGCCTGACAGAATATCCATTTGTCGTAGGTGTTTTCTGGGCAACGGCCGCGGCGGCATCTGCCCCAACCAAACCAGCCATGATAAAGAGTGCGCCAACAATAAAAGCTTTCATAGCATGTCCTCCTGAAATAACAATTCTCAATATAAGCCCGCAAGCTGAATGGTTGCTTAAGTTACGTTTCGAACCGCAGCATCCACTTTCAGAGAAACAAAAATCTCCAGCTTCCGTCATGCTTAGATTTGGGGGAATCCAGTCAAAAAGAGGCAAAGATACTATAATTATGTCGTAATGAATGGAATTTTTCCGATAGTCTCAGGCGAAACTGCTGCTTTGCGGGCTGCCGTAGAAGCGGTATTTACTCCGGAATCAGCTGCCGTTGATGATCGGTTGCAGCAGCTGGAAGCTCAGATCCGGGCATTGGGTTACGAGGCCACATTCGGCATGGAGATTGAGGCGGTCGCAAGTCCAGCTCTTGTGGATAATCCGCATCTTGTAAATCAATTTAACAGCGTATTTTTTTACGAAAGGGCCGTCGAAGACATAATCGGTGCCAGTATTGAAGGGCAGCGTACATGGGATAAGGGTGCTGCAATACTACCTGAACAAAATCCTGGCCCAATCATGGTTCAGGGTTCAAATGTTACCGTGGGTGGGATTTCAATCCGTTACAACTTGGAAGACCAATCCTTTTTTGAGATACAAACCGCACCGGCCAATGCCTGCACAGCGGTCGAGCGATATTGGCGGGTAATCCAGGCGATAGGCCAAGTCGCCGAGCGATACGGTGGGCTTGCCGCGATTCTGTCTACACACGTAAGTACCGGATTCAGACAGATTGGTAAGGACGAACTTGTAAATTTGTGGACACCGGAGGGCGCCCGATTGATTGCTGCCGTTCAGTATTTGCTTAATAGAATGGACCCCTTACAGTTTCATTCCGGAATGCAAACGGGCTATCGAATTACCGAGGCGTATCCCAGCAAACATGCTTCATCTGCCTGGCATGAGTTTTTATTTGAGCAACGCCATCCGACTACCGGTGTTGCAGATCCACGAATTGATATGCTGTGTTCGCTATCGGGCGCAGAACAATTTGCCAGAAGTTTAACGCCTTTGGAAGTCTTACGAAATATCCACGAATGTGTGAAATATTCGACCATCACCGAACCATGGGATGTCGATAACGGTCTGGGCCGTCTATTGAGCAACGGAATCGCACTGTGGGATACGGTCGTGCAAAGTTTTGTGCTGCCAAGGGCTATTCAGTCGAATGCGGTGCATGCCCGCGACGAAAGAAGGATCGATGCTTTGACGCAGATCGTCAGTAACGGGGCTGAGCAGTCCTTTGTTGGCGATAATGGACAAACGCTGCGGAAGTTTGTCGGCCAGCTCTGCCTTGAACGGCATAATGTCCGGCCGCGCCCCGGCGTTACATTGCCGCCAGAATTGATAACGATTTTGCAGCAATTGACCGCAGTAACTGACGGGAAAACCGGCACCCGCTATAGATATTTACCGCGTGTTGAAAAAGATTCCCCAACAATCCAGCCCCAGCGCCACCACTACATAACAAGCACGCCAACAGTAAAAGCAGCCCTGGGCCCGATTTCCAGCCACCTAACACCCCCCGAACAAGCCATAGCATTGCGCGAAGATTTTGTGAGCACATACACCTATCAAGTAAATCCGTAAAGATATTCATAAGGCATCATCTGTTAAAAACGAACGTTTAGTATCATTTTTAGTCTATAAGGATTCAGCTTGACGGATGCTGAAGGCGGTTGGTAGACTGGCTTTTAAGCATAAGCAGGCCATGCATGAAGGGAGGGTTTTAGAAGCTAATCGCCTTTTAATTTTATTATGGCGAAAAGTTGGGGTTTGGCGGCCGGGCGTTACAGGAAACTAAATTAGATCTGACAAGAAGGAGAAAATTATGTTTCGAACATTGAAAAAAAGAATCGCGTTGGTATCCACGACTGCAATCGTACTGGCGTCAGGTGTGGGGCTGACGGTTGGAAGCTCAACCGCATTTGCGGCGAGCGGGAGCCAGTACTGCACCACCACTCCCTATGTGGCCTGTCTGAACGCCTGGAATGGCGGTCCTTTTGTGAATGTCTACACCGCGCGTGGCACTACTAACAATGATTTCACGGTATTCCAGGTGAACGGTATCTGGGCCATCAAGTATACCGGTGACAATGGGGCGGTGGGCAGGTGTGTTGGGGACGCCAACAACGATCCCAACCTCGCTTATACCAGCCTTGATGTCTGTCCCACCCCAGGCGATAGCGGAGGTTGGGGAACTAACTTCGACGTTGATCCCGGCTGCGGAACAGGCAAAGTCGCGTTTAAGAACCGGCACTGGCCGAATGGATGGCTGAAGCCTAACGCCAATCAAAACGGCGCGAAGTTCTACCTAAACGGCCCAACCAGGGTCTGCTACACAATCTACCCAGCTGCTTAAAGCAGCGGGGTTAAGGAACGTAAGGTCTTAAACAATTGACGGGCGAAGCATGTGAGAAACACGACTTAAGCCCGGGAGTACCATTTTAATTTTGATAATTAGGAGGAAACTATGCTTCATACATTAAAGAACAGGATCGTAGCAGTCACCACTACTGCGATCGTATTGGCATCAGGTTTGGGACTGACGGTCGGAAGCTCTACCGCATTTGCGGCGAGCGGAAACCAGTACTGTACTACAGGCACCGTGGCGTGCCTTAACGCCTGGAACGGCGGGCCATTTGTGAATGTGTACACAGCCCACGGGACATCAAACAATGATTTCACCCTTGGATATATAAACAGTACTCAAAGCTACTACCTCAAGTATACGGGCGGCGGTGCGTGGAATGGCCGCTGCATCGGCGACGCCTATAACGACCCCACCATCAATTATACGAGTCTCGATACGTGCCCTACCGAAACCAATAGCGGGGGCTGGGGAACCAACTTCACCATCAGCACAAACTGTGCCAATGACGGATTCGCGTTCCATAACAACCACTGGAATAAATGGTTGAAGCCGGGCGGCAGTCACAACGGCGACCCATTCTACTTCACCAGCACAACACCAGTCTGTTTCCAAGACACCAATCCAGCCTAAGTAAAAAAACACCCCATAAATACCCCGACCCCACCGGCGTAATACGACAATAGGCCCCGGAACTATGCTTCCGGGGCCGCCAGCCTCATAATAAATCGAAATGTAATTAGAAAGGGCAAATATATGAACAAAGCGATTACACCAAATCTATGGTTCGACGGCAACGCGCAGGAAGCGGTTGATTATTATGTTTCCGTTTTCCCTGACAGCAAAATCACCAAGACCGTGAATTATCCGGAGACAAAAGAAGAGGGCCTGGCGGATTTTCAGCTCGACATGGCGGGTAAAGTATTGACCATTGAGTACGATCTAAGCGGCAATCGGTTCTTGGCCATTAACGCAGATGACACGTTCAAACTTTCCGAAGCTGTCTCGTTCGCGGTTGAGTGCGAAGACCAGAAAGAAATTGATTACTACTGGGAGAAGCTGTCCGCGGTGCCCGAATCCGAGCAATGCGGCTGGTGCAAGGATAAATTTGGCTTGAGCTGGCAGATAGTACCAAAAAATATGGATGAAATCATGGAGCGCCCAGGCGCCTATACCAAAATGATGGAGATGAAAAAGCTCGTAATTGCTGACTTTTAGAGCGATCTCAGTCAGTTACGGTGGAAGATAGGAAATATAGAAGACTGTCTTCTAGATTCCTAGATTCCCGTCGAAATTTATCCACAAATAATGTGTGAAACCGCACAAATTGTTATTGCTTTCAGTTTTTATTAAGCTTATGATTATTTTGAAAAGACTAATGTGGGAGCGCAAAAATGGATCTTTTACTTACCCGTTCGTGGTACTACTTTTCTATTGTCGCAGTTAAATTTTCAAAAGCCCTCTATAAAAATAGACAGCGCATCACAGCGCTTTTTTTAGTTACGCTCATTATTTTTGGAGTAAGTTCCTCCACGGCTTCTGCGCTTGCTGCTAATTTAGGCCCAGATTCCAGCGACATTACTAAAAATGCGGACAATAATAAAAATCCACACAAGACTTCCAATAAACCGTCAATTGGAAAAATTAATACGAAGTCTGTGCCTGCGCCAGCGGTAGGTCTTAAATCTGACAAGCCGGCAGCTGCAGACGCAAATGATCCAGTCAATGGCAACGCTGCTGCGTTTATAGGCAAGTTAACGGGCAAAGCAAGCGACCCTGTAATCTCACCTGCTTCAACATCGTCCGATAAACCCACATTTACGCCGCATGAACTGCTCGACAAGCGCACCGCTACGTCATCATCGTATCAAAACGCAGACGGAACAATAACGAAGAAAAACTATTTCTCCCCGCATTATTATCAGAACAACGGGTCATGGGAACCGATCGACAATACGCTAGTAACAGATGATAACGCGGCCGACTCGGGCAACATTCTTGGCCAGGCGCTCGGTGCCGTAGAATCGTTCGTATCTACGCCTGATACTTTCAAGACAAAAGCAAATGGATGGCAGGCGCGTTTTGCGCCCAGTGATTTTAAAGATGGCATGGTGCGTGTTAAACAGGGCAACAGCCAAGTCGGCTTTAGCCCGGTCAACGCAAACACGGTCAGCCCGTATGTAACAACTAACAAAAACGGCCAACAGACCGCGCACTACGACAACCTGTGGAGCGGCGTAAATGTCGAATATTTGGTTGAATCAGCCCAGGTAAAGGAAGCAATCGTCCTGAAGGACAAAAACTCAGCATCGCAAGTGCAGTTCAAAATGATCGGTGCGGATCTGCAGAAATCATCACAAATTAGTTCCCCGGATAACGTACAGCCTGCGTACATAATAAAAGGCGCACTCAACGATAAATTCAGCATTTCACCTGCTAATGTCACCCTAAATAATTACGGGCTTGCCGACAACACAACTTCTGGATTGTCTCAAAATTACGATAATGGCACCTTGTCCGTAGGTGTTGATAGTGATTACTTGAAAAACTTACCCGACAAAGCATTCCCAGTTGTTATCGACCCGACCATCCAGGGTAATTTCGGTACCCGGGGCGAAGGTAATTACATCTCGTTCGACAATCAGGGCACGAACTGTTACTCAAACACTTGCCAGCTTCAAGTAGGCGGCCACTACGACACAAACAGTGTGTTTCATGCTTGGCGCGGTGCATTCTTCACACCATACGACATGTTTAAAAATTCCGGTGTTAGCCTAACTAGTGCGGTTATGACACTAAACCGAGCATCAGGCCTTGCTTGGTGGACTGGCGATGCAAACAGTTACAGTTTCCAGGCGGGCAAGGCTACATGTCTTACTGGCTATGCCTGCATGGACAGTACATGGGATACAGCCACAATCAATACAACCGGCACGATCAATATCACCAATATTTATGCCAGCTATATAAGCGGTAATCTTTATGGCCGCTGGATTATGCTGGCCGGGGACGACGGCACGCAGTCATCGTTCAAGGCCTTTGATCCGACCAATAGCTACGTGACATTCACATACGCAACCAATCTGCCTCCCCCAACATTCTTAACCCCACAAAATGGAACTGTATTCACCGACACGCAGGCCTCGTTTAGATTAAATGTCTCTAGTTCGAGTATCCAATGTCAGATGCAAATAGTAGATAGTGCCGACGGAACCGGTCAAATAGTAAATACGGGTGGATTTCAGAATAGCAATAACTGGACCGTACCGGATGGCGTGCTGCAAGATGGATCAACCTACTATGTTGAAGCTCAAATTAAAGACCCGTCTACTGGATATATTAGCCCCTGGTCAACACCAATGGCATTTAGAATTGATCTCAGGAAAGGAAATGATAAAACTCAAACGTTCGATTCCGTTGGTCCGGCAAAGGTTGATCTAGTGACGGGTAATGTCGAAACCGGCGAAGCAAGTCACACGACTAAAGCACTAGGCGGTGATCTGGGTGTAAATATAGATTACAACTCCACACTAAGATCCCGTCCCGGATTAGTTGGCTCATACTGGAATAATGGAGGCGGGTCAGCTTCATCGCCCCAATTACAGCGTGTTGACCAAGCAGTAGGTTTCAATTGGAATAGCGGCTCGCCAGGCGCACCCATTAACAGTACAAACTTCGGCGCACAGTGGAACGGTTATTTTGTTGCGCCTACAACCGGCAATTATACCTTCGGCGGTGTCAATGACGACTCACTGAACATATCGGTCAACGGCACGCAGCTGTATAGCAGCAGTTATTGTTTACCAGGCCCGTGTTTCGGGTCATCTTCAATTTATCTGACAGCAGGGCAGGTAGTTTCGTTCCAGTCAAATTATACTCAGGCTACAGGCGGCGACATTGCTTACCTCTACGTAAAAGGTGCAGTTAATCAGCAGATTATACCTACGGCTTGGTTCCAGTCCGGGGTTCGGCAAGTTCAAAATTATGGGCTGACAGGCAAATATTATAGTTATACTGATGCGGGTACGCCGCCAACGTTCCCTTCAAATGGGACGGACGGATTATTCTTGACTCGCACAGATCCAATTATTAACTTTAACTGGACGGGTAGTTTGCCTACTGCAAATGCACCGCAAGCAGACTTCATGACCAGGTGGACTGGTTCAATAACGGTTCCAGCAACCGGAAGTTATGCATTCGGCACAACGAGCGATGACGGCAGCCGCGTAACTATCAACGGCACACAAACTTATAGTGCATGGAACGACCAGGCAGGTGTGACAGGATATGGATCGGCCATGACGCTAAACGCTGGGCAGAGCTATCCGGTGATTGTTGATTATTATCAACATACGGGCAACGATTCGATGGCATTTATGGTGCAAGCGCTCGGCGGTGCCGGGCAAGTTGTGCCGTCAAGTTGGCTCACGCCACAGGCGCAAGTATTACCTAGCGGCTGGAATTTGGGCATCGATCCTGACGGCAATGTGAACTATACGCATCTTACTGCAAATAAGAATAATGCAATTTTAACCACTTCTAGCGGAGACTCTTACGATTACGTTTGGAGCGGAACTGGTTACGTGGCTCCAACAAATTCCTACGGATTCCTTAATCGCAATGACGATGGAACATTCACGTTGCAAGACTCAGATGGAAAAACGTATGTCTTCGATTTAAGTGGTAACTTATCGTCATTCACTACCCCGGCAGATTCCGGGCATGTTGCATCGCTGCAATACACGTATGGTCTAGTTAATGGTTCTGGCCCAAGCTCAGTCACAAAAATAGCTGACGGTCTAAACTCAAGCAGGTATGCAAACGTGTACTATGGTGGTGATAGCCATTGCGGTTCACCACCCTCAGGGTTTAGTGCAGCTCCGACTAACATGCTTTGCACTGTCATTACGAACGATAGTCGCGCAACATATTTCTACTATGATTCCAACGGCAACTTAGCTGAAGTTCTTAAACCTGGCAATGAGGCAACTAGCTATCAATACCAGTCAGTGAATAACTCTGGCGGCAGCCCCATCGGCTATCAATTGATAGGGATCCGTGACAGTCTGGCAAATGATGCTATTGCAGCCGGGGTTCGTGCGAACGATAGTACTACGTATACGAGTCTTCAGTACGATACTTTAGGGCGCGTTAGTAGTGTAACCGCGCCAGCGGCAACATCCGGTGCTACTCGTTTAGCCAAAACAATCGGGTATAACACGACTTTCTGGCAATCGCCGACAGACGTGAATGATACCACTGCTTCTGGCGCCAGCCCCGTATCGGTCAGCATGGGCGGAACGGTACCGTACCTCTTTGCTCGCGGCAGTGCCAACGATCTTGTATATAAGTCCTGGAACGGAACATCATGGACAAGCTGGCAACACATAGCAGCCTGCTTAATGGGCGATCCGTCAGTAGCGTCTTGGGGCGCTAATCGCTTGGATGTATTTGTGGAAGGGTGTAATGGTACCGGAGTAAACCTTTTCCATATAGCCTATGACGGAACCTGGCACTCTTGGGAAACTATTGGAACGCCGCGCATCAGTTCGGCACCAAGTGTAGTCGCTTGGGGTTCGAACCGGCTGGACATATTCGCGAAAGCCGCGTCAGGCAATACCCTGTATCACAACTATTGGTCAGGCTCCGCGTGGGGAACAGCCGGGGATAATGAGGGCGGCTGCATCACTGGCGCGCCGGTTGCTACCTCTCGAGTTGTAAACACGCTTGATATATTTGCGCAGCATTGCTCTGGTAGCGGTAACAATTTGGACCAGATAACATATAACGGCACGGCATGGCAATCTTGGGCTTCTGTTCCGTTGCATGTTGATAATACGCCTTCAGTTGCCAGTCTAAACTCTAGTCAGATAGACGTAGTTTCGACTGATTCGAACAGCCATGTGCAGCAGGCAACCTGGACTTCTGGCGGTGGCTGGACCGGGTGGTCGCAACTCGGGCTCTGCAGTAGTACACGGCCGAGCCTGTCGGCAAGATCCATTACCACAAGCTCGTATGACTTGTTTGCCGGGAGTTGCCAACCCAGCAATTCCGACGTCATGTGGCAAGTAAACTCACAACCGATTAACACGACTGTCGAGCATATTTCCGGCGCTACCGAACCGGCCAGTTACAGCGAACGGGTCGAATATGACAACATGTTCAGAACCACCAAAGTATTCGATAATCAGGGACTTTCATCTACGACTGAGTGGGATCCTGTTAAAGATTTGGTCTATTCAACGACCGACGCCAAGGGTCTGATGTCAACGAATATCTATAACGATGACGATCAGCTGGTGAGCCAATACGGTCCTGCGCCAGTGAGCTGGTACAACCGCTGGGCATGGACGATCCCCAACAATACGACGTTAGCAAAAGGTTCAAGCCTGTGGTCACCCGACCATCGATATGAGCTAAGGTTCCAAACCGATGGAAATGTAGTGCTGTATGACGGCGCTACCGCCAAGTGGAGTACTAATACTGGTGGCCAGGCCGATACCACATTCATTGTGCAGACCGATGGGAATCTAGTACTCTACAATAATTCAACCGCTATATGGAATACTGGCACTGGCGGCAACCTTGGTGCTGGTCCAAGCACGTACCTTGTTGTCCAAAACGATTGTAATGTAGTTCTCTATAACAATACCGGTGCTGTGTGGTATGCAACTCAAGGCGGTAATCCGCCAAGCCCAACACTTAGCACGTACGACACTCCTGTCACCGGGCATGTAAACGATATTGCGCATACCGATACTTCATACGACGGAAGCATATCCGGTTTAGCAGTAAATTACTTTGCCGTAAGCCATCCTTCGACTAATAATGCTAGCCTTACCGGCGCACCGCTGTACCAAAGCACGAATATCAACAGCGACGGGACCATCACTAAGGACTGGGGCTCGACATCACCCATACCCAGTTACAGTGGCGCCTGGGGTTTTTCTATGACTGGCACGATGCGTCTGCCGCAAGCTCACCAGTATTTCTTCTCGTACTACAGGGATAATGGTGCCCGTATGTGGATTGACGGTAAGCTGGTAATCGACAACTGGCAAGACAATCCGGATTCAGCAAACACTTCTGTGTTAGCCGATGGAGGGTTCTATGCAAATGCAGTTGCTAATTCAATCCATACTGTCCGTATAGATTACTACCATTTAACAGCGAGCAGTGATGCAAACTTTAGTCTTCTCACTCTAGATACCCAATGTTCATTTAACTGCCCAAGTACATCTCAAATTGCGCAATATTTCTCGCCAGATTACGGCCTGCAAACAAGCGCGACCAGCTATGACAATACGATAGGTAATTCAACGGTAACCACGAGCTATGGCAGCAGTCCAGAACAGGGCCAAGCAGCAAGCAGTACGGTTGATTCCAGCGGATTGAACCTGACAGCAAGCTCAGCTTACGAAACGCCTGGCAGCAGCTTTGGCCGATTGACTTCTCAGACTTCCCCGGGTGGCAGCACTACGAGTTACGGTTACTACACTGCCACTGACACGGCCGACAACCCATGCACGTCCGGCACGACAGAAAGTTACATGCAAGCCGGCATGCTCAAAACTGTCACAACCCCAAGCCCGGATGGCGGTACAACTTCTGGCATAGTTACTACATCAGTCTATGACGACGCAGGTAACATCGTGGCAACGCAAACCAATAGCGACGGCTGGGATTGCAAAACATACGACTCCCGCGGACGCGTAACAGAAGAAGACGTCCCGGCATTCAATAGTCATGCTGCACGGACAATTACCTATAATTATAGTGTCAGCAGCAGCCCGCTCGTGACGAGTGTAACAGATAGCTCCGGTACGATATCTTCGACGGTAGATCTGCTCGGACGTACGACCAGTTACACAGATTCGTTGGGCGATACGACAACAACTTCTTACGATACATTAGGCAGAGTTTCGGGACGGAGCGGGCCGCTAGGCACGGAATCTTACTCATACGACAGTTACAGCCGCCTGACCGATGATGTACTCAACGGTGACCATTTGGCGCAACCTGCTTACGATCAATACGGTCGAATAAGTAGTGTCAGCTACCCGACTTCCGGAACGCTTAAAGCCACCCCGACCTACGACGTCAATACGGGGGCGCAGAACGCGGTCACATACAACTTCAATAGTGGTTCAAGCGCTAGTGACACGGTAACAAGGACGCAATCAGGACGAATAAATGGCGATACGCTAAATTCCGGTGCGACTAATCTTGCGTCTAGCTTCACTTACGATAAGGCTGACAGGTTGACGGCGGCAACAATCGGCTCAAATACCTTCAGCTACGGCTTCGGCACGCAGGATTCCAGCTGTGGCAGCGGCAGTAACATGAACGCGAACAGTGGCAAGAGCAGTAACCGAACAACACAAACCATAAACGGGGTAACGTCCAAGTATTGCTACAATTACGCCG
>DATIJK010000092.1:0-11806 GCA_035478715.1 Saccharimonadales bacterium (SeqCode) | reverse complement strand
GGTGTATAACCGACATTGGCGCGAAACATGCCTTGGGGCAAATCATCGCCGTCACCCCAAGCACCACCCTCCGCCGTCGGCGGAAAATTCGGGGGTTGGTTGTGCCCGCCGCCCGCGTCTAGAGGTGGCTGGCCTGGTGCTTGCTCGTAGTATCTGGCTTCACCTGGCGGATTGCCGCCCAAAGAATTACGTACAATATCGTTAAAACCTTCATCGTTATTCGAAGCTGCCGCCATCTCTGGCGCGGTAAGTTCGGGATGCTCGTTCTGGACCCACATATTGAATGCTTCAGGCCGGGATTGCTTATCTACAGTTGGCCGGCGTGTTTCGGCAGTTTGTTCAGCCGCCGGCGAAGCGGCTTCCGCCGCAGCCACAGAGGCAGCAGCTGAGACACTTGTCTCTGGCGCATGTGGCGTTTCGTTTTGATCATGCGAAACTTCCGGGCTACCGACATTGGCCCGGAACATACCCTGGGGCAATTTAGCACCGCCCAGATTTGTTCCGGATGTTCCCACAATGAGTTCCGGCGTGTTCTGCTCCAGGATATTATCCGATGCTTCACGCTCCTGCGGCGACAATTCAGTCTGCTCGGCAACCGGTTTATCCGCTTCGATTACAGGTTTCTGCACTTCTACTTTTGGCTTTTCGACTTTCGGCGGTTCTGGGACTTTCTTGGCGGCAACAGGCGTATCGTCATCATCATCTTTTTCTGATGATTTTTCCTTATCCTCTTCAAATACTTCCCGGTGATGGTGCGCCAATTGCTCGGCTGCATCCTGTGCGGCGCGAGCGCGCCACTCTTCGGCTGATATTTCCTGGTATCGCTCTGCCTGCAGACCTTTCACTTCTTTTTCAATCTCGGTCAATGTCGGTTTTGATTCCGGCTCTGGTTTAAATGATTCGCCAAGCGACTTTAGATTTAAGCTTTCACTTAATTTTATTGCTTCCTGGCCTACTGGCTTCGTATACTCCTGCCTCGGCGTGGTCTTAGGCATCTCGAATCGGGAGCCACCTTTAGCCCCTTTTGCCGGTCCTATTTCCGATCCGCCGGATCCGGATTCGGAACTTTCACTGGGATAATATTCAGCCATGATGAGTCACCACTAATATACTTTAGCTGTACTTTATTATACTTCAATTAGGCGGATTAATGCTTACGGCTATTATTGATTGATTTTTACGGCGCCCTGGCGGATCACATCAATGGCGTCATCGATGATTCTGATAATTGTTGATGGTGGACGGCCAGATAAATCACCGCCATCAACGTAAAAGCTGACTTTTTCGCCGAAGTAATCCAGTGCCTCTTTAACGGTGTTCGATGTCGGTTTTCCCGGCAAATTCGCACTGGTGGTCAGTAGCGGGCCGGTCTGTTCCAGTAGTTTCCGTAAATTTTCATCGGCCGGAATCCTGAATGCCTGGCGGCCAGTATTCCCATTTAAATAATCAAGATGATGAGCGATTTCTACGCTGACAGCACCGGGCCAGAATTGTTCTACTGCCGTCAAGTATCGCCGCTTGATCCCCAGATCGACAAGCTGGTCGACACTTGCCGCAACTACTGTACCCGGCTTGTGGTCACGGTGTTTTAACGCATATAAGCGCTTAACGGTACCTTCATCTGCGGCGCTGCAAACTAAACCATACACAGTGTCCGTCGGAATCACTCCGACTGCACCGTTTTTTAGCGCGTCAATCAACGCCTCATCAGATAATGAGCTATAAACTGTCATTCTTAGGAGTTATTATAACTTAAATACGCCCAAAAAGCAATTTCAAACCGTATGAAACTGGATTTTTTATTTAAAAGCTACGACGGCGACAGCAATCAACACAATGACGACGACAACAGCGATGATAATCGCCATTTTCGATGAATTCTTCGGTTTGTCAGCAGGCGGAGGTGTCGAGCCGGGAGCCGGAGCAGCCGCAGGATCACCGCCAGGAACAGGCACCGGAGATGGAGCACCACCATCTGGCGATGGCGGAGGTGTCACCGGTGATGGCTCTGGGGCTGGGGGTGTTGCGGGCGTCGGCGCAACAGGTTCCGGCGGCGGCGTCGGTGCCGCGCCTGGCGCTGGCGCACCGGGGTTCGGTGAAGTTGGTGGTGTTGGTTGGTTCGGTTCCATTAAATCCTGCTTTCTATGGCTAAAATATAATTTTAATGCTTATGCTGCAATTTTAGCAGAAGTGTCTTTAAGTGGAAAGGGTGTAGCCAACTTCGGTCAGCCGTATCAACTTCTCATTAACTAGCTCTTCCAACACACTTTCGAGACGTTTATCCGCTATTGTTTTCCCAAGAGAATCAACCGATTTCGGATTTTCCAGCAATTCACGGATCACCTGCCCACGTATCTGCCTGCGCGACCCTACAAATTTTGATTGCTTGGTGTACGTCTTGCTAATCCTGCTCAGATTCCCGACTTTTTGTTTCAAATAAGTGCCGTAGTCCATCAGCGCCCAACACCAGATTCTTGGGTTTTGTCTATCGATCGTCTGTTCAACCAGCTTCCTAATTTCTTTGTCGGAAATTTCTTGCTTGTCTTTAAAAAAATGATGGATATAAACAGTTCTGATATTCGTTTCGATGAATATTTCAGGCTTGTTGAATGCATAAGCCATGATTGCTCCGGCGGTATTTGAGCCAACACCTGGAAGCGATTCAAGATGTTTAATTTCTGTCGGAAAATTGTTGCCGAAATCCGATTTGATTTTTTGAGCGGCTTGCCACAAATACTTTGCACGCCGGTTATAACCCAGCCCGTTCCAGACTTTCAAAACTTCGCCGAGCTCAGCTTTTGTCAGAGTTTGAACGTCAGGAAACTTTTCTAAAAATTCCATATATTTAGAAATAACCCGCCCAACCTGCGTTTGCTGCAGCATAATCTCGCTAACAAAAATCTTATAAGGATCAAACGACCCGTCACTCTCTGGCAGCCGCCAAGGCAAATCATGCCGCCCATTTTCAATATAATAACCCTGAACTATCTTCTGAAACTCCACAACAGAAACACGATCCATTGCCCTATTATATACATTGACCATTTTATATTCTTATGCTATAATATACATCCACTTATGTCTGAACTGATAACTAATGCAGTGTTGATTGCAGCAGGCCAAGGTTCCCGGCTGCAGCCGCTTACCGATATTGTCGATAAAGCTATGATCCGCATTGGATACCCGCATGAAGATCCACTCTCAGAGCGACCCAACGGTATACCAATAATAGAATTCTCTTTTGCAAGTCTGGTTCGCGCCGGTATCCAACATATCGCGGTAGTCCAAAATCCGAACCGGGATGTCGAACGTTACTACGGTTCTTCTATGGATACACGTATTCTGCTCGAACGCCAAGGCAGGTGGCATGACAGTTTGAAGGACTCGATCGCTCCATTCGTGTCTGTTTCGTATACAGTACAACCAAAAGAATACTATCACGATGGACGAAAAATGTATGGTACCGGAATTTGGCCGCAGCTTTTGCAAGCGGAACTTTCACAATGGAAATCACAAGACGTCCGACGCTTTCTTGTTAGTGAAGCAGACAGCCTGCCGTACAATCCCAGCGGTGACTCTCCGATAACTAAACTGGTCAGAACAGCCGAGCATCACGACGACCCCGACATGGGCGCAATATTACTGATGCCATTTCCAAATGACGGCGCAGCCCGCTACGGAATGGGGCAAGTTGAAATTACGGGATCGGGAAGTCATTTCCGGGGAATCAGGGAATCTTACGATCACCCATCTGCCGAAACTATTCATGGCGGACAAATAGAAGAATATAAAAATCCGACACGAATAATCTTTAACCTTGGCATGCTATCGATGGCTTACAGAAACCTCGAAATCATTCCCCCGCCCGCAAACAAAGGTGAATATCAGATTACAGATGTTTACCGGATGTACCTGGCGGAAGGCGGCCAGATTCTGCCCGTTATTTCCGATCCGGGCGATGAATTTGTCAATTTCGGTGACCCTGAAGGCTTGCGCTATGCTGATCAAAGATTGCGCGGTCTGCGCCAAAAGCCACCCATTTGGGATTACCGTTTAGCTGCTTAAGAAACTAGAGTCCGCCGTAGCCGCCGCCGTAGCCGTAGAAGCTGCGCGGGGGTTTGTAGTAGTTGGATATTTTCATAGCTTTGGCGCCTTCTTGCGGAGCCATTACATACAGTTCACTGCCATTCTTTTCTAGCAATATATAGTTATCAGTGTACCAGCCGTACGAAATGTAATCAGTACCCGCCGCAATCTGCTTGCCGTTCGAACCATCGTAATCGCCAACAAATATATTATTTTTGCCGTCACGCTCCTGATACCAGAGCGCCTGCTTATTGGATGGCGATGCCAGATAGGTAATCTGATTCTGCTGCGCTTTATTGTAGATATCAGCCGAAACCAGATTACTCTGCGAAACACTATTATTGTCGTATTTATAGATGAAATATGCTTGTACGGTCCTGCTGAATGAACTGATCGAAGATTGAATATACAGCGTTTCGGGGTCTTTCAGGACCGTTGAAAGATACGTGTTGGAATTCAAATCCGTTACGTCCCTTGGATCACCATATTTGGGTATCGGAATATCATGCAGATCAACTTTATTGCTCCCGTCAGCATTTACGGAAATTATCTTATTTTTCTGGCCACCTATGTATCGTCCGCTATAGCCATTGTTCGCAGACCATGCCATTCCATAAATAACTTTGTCTTTGATGATATTTACGAACGCTAACGACGTTCCAATATAACTATCGCTGCTACCGGTCGCATACGTCTGATCTATAGTAGTTACCTTCTTCGTATCAGCATCATACGACTTAAGTGCCGACTGCCCTGCTTGCCACGCTTGAACATTTTCGCGATTAACCTGATATATGAAATTATGGTCGCTCCACCCTACGGGGCTGAAGCCCGCCTTGCCCTCATCCATTGTCGTGAGCTGATTATTGTTACTAGTATCGATAAGATAAATTTTGGCGAATTTACCATTGTCCCGCTTTGACAGAAGTGCAAGATATTTCCAATCCCTAGAGGCCAGCAGTACCGTATTTCCCTGGTCTTCGTTGCCCGTGCCCGCCAAAACGGTTTTTCTATCCGTTCCGTCAAGATTCGTTGAAACGACGTCGATGTTGCCACTCTGGTCGGACAAGAAGTAAACTTTGCCGTTAGGCGTCAGCTTGAAGGTGTTTGCGGCGACTACGTTTTCGGTTACCTGCACTTTACTTGACAAGTCAATGTAACCGCTTGCTGTAATCGTAGCGGTCAATGACTCCGAACCCGTCGGCAATACGATAACTGCCTTGCCTGACGAATCTGTCGTCGCACTGGTATCTACTACCTTGATGGTTGCACCTGTCAGTGGTTTGCCGGAAATCTTATCCAGTACCGTTACGGGCACTTGCCGTCCCGTTGCAACAAGCTTTTCATCTTTGATCTGTTTTTCGCCCGTGCTTACGAATATCTGACCCGAGAAATCTTTGTAATATTGTTTAGTGATTTTCAGTGTCTGATCACCGACACTAACTGTCAAAAATGCATGGCCTTTAGCATCAGTAACGGCATTTTTCCCATCCATCGTGACATTTGCACCAGTTATAGGTGTGCCAGTGGTGCTATCCGTAACAGTTACAGCGACACCATTCGTGACCCACAGCCCAAGCACTTTATAGCGTGTGGATGGGATTGCAAAAATAATTCCGACAAAAACAAGGATTGTCAGCGGGATTGTCCACAGCTTCTTATGCCAGTAGGCGTGGAAGAAGCGTTTGATTTTGCCAGCCGGTTTGGGCGGCTCGCGATCACTCATCACTTCATCGCTATCACCTAATTCGGAATTGGCATGATGCTGTTTTTCTTCTGCTGATTCGGTTTTTTCGGGCTTTTCGTCTTTTTCGCCGTCAACTTCAACAGATTCTATATTGTCGTCTTCATCTGATTTTTCTTTTTGGTCGCCGGATGCCATATTGTATATCCTTTGGCAATAGTTTATCAGAAATCTTATTGCTGCAACAGCGGTTAGCAAAATGTTTTATACTAGTAGAAAGGGATTTATGAGTAAAGTTCTGAACAAATCTGAAGCTGAGCGTGCCGCAAAATATCTGACCGCCGCCGATGCAGTATTGGCGCCGATAATTGCAGCGGCCGGACCATGCACGATCAGGCAGCACCAGAATTATTACTGGGAGCTGATTGATGGGATAATCGGCCAGCAGATGAGCATAAAAGCGGCCGCGGCGATCGAGCGGCGATTCAAGGAATTATTCGGTACCGAAACACCGCAGCCCGAAGCCATAGTAGAAAAATCAATCGATGACTTGCGCTCTGTCGGATTGAGCCGCGCCAAAGCATCGTATATCCAGGATTTGGCTCAGCACATCATAGATGGCAAATTGAAATTCGACAATTTCGAATCCATGAGCAATGACGAAATCATCCAGGAACTGGTTGCCGTAAAGGGCATCGGCGAATGGACTGCCCACATGTTCCTGATGTTCTGTATGGCACGCACCGACATTTTGGCCGTTGGCGATCTAGGGGTCAGAAACGCAGTCAAAAAATTGTATGGATTTGACAATATACCGACGCCCGATGAGGTGAAACTGATCGCCGAACAAAATAATTGGCATCCGTACGAAACCGCTGCCTGCTGGTATCTCTGGAAATCATCCGACAACTCACCGGGCTAAATTACGTCAAATTCGTTATGTTTAACTCCATTTACAAAGGCTCCCCATTCGCTTTGAGTAAAATGTAATGTCCGATTATTTTCATCTTTGCTGTCGCGCACCAGAACACCACCGTCAGATTGCTTGGCAATCATGACACACTCCCCGCTAGCGCAAAAACTGCTCCGGTAAAAATTTTCGCGTGTGATAGCTGCATCAAGACAAACTTTAACAATACCCCGAATTGCTCGACTCATAGAAGTTCTCCAATAAGTAACTTTGATAAGCCGTACGACAAACAAACAATATGCCATATGTTGCATATGCCCAAATTCGTAATATACTATCTGTAAATATGCATATATTATGCTTTTTGAGGTGTAGTGCGATTTTTAGAAAATGAGTAAAAATTTTCAAGTCGGCCAAGCTATCCGCGATCTTCGCCGCCAGCGAAATTTAACAGCGGAACAACTCGGTAAAAAGGCGGGATTAAGCCAGCCGCGGATATCCAAAATCGAGACTGGAGTTGATGCGAACCCCAAGCTGGAAGTCATCGAAAAAATATTGCATATTCTTGATGCACCGCAGACTATTCAACAACAAGCGAAAAATGCGCTCGGGGCTGCTGGCTCCGTTCGTCTGCAACGTTATAACTCTCACAAACCCTGGGTTGATACTTTAGAACAGGAACGAAAGTCCCGCAGTATTTTCGTATTTACTATCAGCCTTATACCCTCGCTTTTGCAGTCAGTCGAATACCAGGAATCATTGTTTAAACGACGAGGATCAACACCAAAAGATCTCCAGATAAAATTGCAGATCAATGCTCGGCGGCAAGATCAACTTTGGGATAACCGAAGGCGATATCATTTTATTATTCAAGAGACTGCATTATATACATTGCTTGGCAGCCCCGCTAACCATCGAGCACAGCTTGACAGGGTCGATCGGTTGTCGGAATTATCTAATATCAAAGTAGGCATCATTCCGTATCAGGCAGGTGCCGTCGCAATCGATAACGGACCATTCGCGATTTATGATGATCACAAAGTGTACATCGGTGTCGCCAGCGCTGATATATTTTCAACTGATGCTGATGATATCACCACCTATCGAAATATATTCCGGGAGTTAGAAAAATTAGCTGACTACGGCGACAGCGCCCGGCTGCTAATCCATAAAGCAATGTCGTATTTTAGTTAGAAATCAGATTGACGATTTTGAAACTTTGTAGATGCGTTTTATACTAAATATAGGTTTTAGTTTATGAGTGTGATGGAACAAGTCAGTGTACAGCCGTTTTCATTTGATCAGGCTGTTATTGATGGCGTTTGCCAAGAGGTTCGAAATGCAGATTTTCGCGTAACGATGCTCGCTCCGTTCAAGGAACTCGCACCTGCAGTATATGATCTTCATGAAACTACGATAACGAGTCGCTTGCAAAAAATTGACCCAGAACAGATTTCTTTTGCCACAAATGCCCAGTTAATTGGAATGCTTGCAGCGTTCGCAATCCTGCAACGATCCCAAACTGAGCAATCACGGATGGGTGAGATAGACCCCAAAATGGTGAGATGTTATGCAGAACGTATCAGAAAAGAACCGAAAGCTTTACGAGAAGACTTTTACCGCAATTATGGTGAACACTCTGAAATTACGGATTTTGTCGAGAATACCCTTACAAATGAATTTTCAAAATACGGCGCAATGCTCATGTTCGCAATCGTAGGCGGCATGGTAAATCCGCGAAGATTATTTATTTGCAATTTAGCTACGAGGTCTGATTCAATTGGCGGCAGAGGATACACGATGGGGCATGGAATGCCTGCGACTACGAGGCCAGGGCGAAGAGCTTCGAAAGCTACCGGCTTACCGATTACAATCTAGGTTAATAAAGCATCGAGTTCTGGCAGAATCAGACTGGCAATAAATTCATGGCCAGCATTGTTTGGGTGCAGGCCGTCTGGTAGAAAATCTTTGCCTGCATCAATTTCGGTTTTGAATTTATCGAAGATTGGCATGAATGGGATGATATTTTGTTGTGCGACTACTGACATTGCGTCTTCGTATTTTTTGATCGTATTACTTTGGTAATTGAAATCGCCCCAGGCAACCGGATTTGTTTTGGCGTCGTCGACTGGATTAAATCCAATGAAAATTATTTTCGAGCTTATCGGCTTAACTTTTGAAATTATCGCCTCAAGATTTTTTGTGTAATTTTCAATCGGAACCCAGATTTTTCCGCTTTCAGAGAGCGAATCATTGATACCGATCTGGACGACAACCGCGGGTAGTTCACGCGAAATACCTTGCCTGACTTTCGTTTCGTTTTCGATGCGATGAAGAACCATTTCCGATGTATCTGCAGAGATTCCAAGATTAAAAATTACCGGATCATCGCGGCCTTGCAGGTCTTGGACTTGCAGCGAATCATAATGCTTGCGAATGCGGTTGACCCAGCCACCTTCCGTATCCCAGAAACCTTGTGTAATACTGTCGCCGAATACCAGAACTCTCATAAGTGCAATTTTAACAGATTAATCCGGTACGGCTGCGATTTGGGCTGCGGCGTTTTCGCGGCGGGCTTGCTGGTTCATCAGGATTACTGATGCCATAATGATTATTCCGCCGATGATTACTTTTATCGAAAGCGTCTCGCTATAAAACATCCAGCCGAACAGTGGTCCGAACAAGATTTCTAACGTCAATATATTGCCTGCCACGACGGCGCTGACATGCTCGAATCCGTAATTCGCAAGAAAGAATGAGGCCGCACTTAAAGCGCCGGACGCGATGATCGCCCACGTGAATGCTGGCGTCCAATGGACTGCTGGGATGAATGCCCTATGATACAAGGCCAAGCTTAAAATATATGTCGCGACACACGAGATAGCCAGCATCGCAACGGTGATTTCCTGATTATTTAATTTGCCGGTATGCCAGCGGCGGCCCACAAGCATCAACGCGAAAAAAAAGGTCGAAAGTAAAGCTAGAATCGCACCGACATCGAAGTTCATAAGGTCATGAAAATTATTTATCACAATGATCACAGCGCCAAAGAACGACAGCGCCAGCAACGCGGCTTTTTTCCATGATGTTTTGTCACGAAAAATTATTATTGCGAGCAGTGAGCTTGCCGGTAACGCACCCATAAACGCCAGGATTCCGATTTCCGTCTTTTCGGCAGCAAGTGTGAACAGTCCGATTCCGATTACTTGCCCCACGATTGTACGGACTAGCAAAGCCCACCATTCACGCGCCGGCAAATGCCTGAATTTCCGCCACTCGATAGATCGGTGAAATATGATTGCCGCCATCACAAACGCAACGGCCAAGCGCACATACCACTGCTCGTAAACTCCTATCCCAACACTCAAATAGCGTGCCGCAACGCCGAACAGCGCATAGATCGCGGCCAGCACAATCAAAGCAATCGTGCCTTTCGTCGTTATACTGGCAGACTTTGATTTCATCGCCGAATTGTACCAGATTTCTTAGGCGTGAATGCCAATTATTGGAAAGAGAGCGATTTGAACATGTCAGTGATTGGCTGCGAAAAGTCTTTATTTTTCCACTCATCCGAGCTGATATTGGTTTCTGATGAATTAGTGCAATTGGTGTCCGCGCATTTTACGAATACGACGCGGACTAGCGGATCGATTTTGGCGATATCAGTTTCTTTGATTGCTTGCGCGTACGTGTAGCCAAGGTTGCCAGTCACATAAATTCCATCCAATGCACCTTTGGTGGTGGTCGTGGAATACTGCACGAAACTGATGTACGTGTTAGCTCGTTGCGTACCGGTGGGTTTGTCGTAGTCTATTTTTTCAGATTGCAGGACGGCTGCCGCATCACCCTTCTTAAAATCGCTCATGTCCGCCGCGTCCTGTTTTTCGATGCGCATGATAATCTTGACATCCTGCGGCTGGCCGCTGGCATCCGTCAGCTTTTGCATCGGCGAAGTTACGGTCAGTTTACTACCGCTCGTATCATCTACCGTCCACTTTTCGGGATAGCTGAAACTGACTTGCAGGTTTGATGAGGTGTAGTCTTTGGTGCCGGGAGCGCTTTGATTTTGCTGTTGATTGTTATTGCTATTACCGCTGCGAACGCTCCCAGGCCCAGAAGAGTTGTTGTTTTGTTTTAGTTGTATATTCGGAGAAGAGTTTTTTTGCTTCATTAATACGTAGCCGCCTGCCGCGACTCCGCCAATCGCGAACAGCGCGACTAAAATCCACAGCAGAACCTTCTTCCAATTTTTCTTCGGTTTGCGCAGCGCCGTGTACTGAGAATAGTCAGGTTCTGCATCTGTTTCGGATTCACGCGATGCTGCTTCGAAAACATCTTGTTCTTCTGTATCGACTGGCGGATCTGGCGGAATCGGGCTGCTGTTCCTGACAGACGCTACTGATGCCTGCGCAGGCGGATGAACTTGAGCAATATGCTCTTCAGGTTCCGGTTCTGCCGGCTGCGGAGCAGGTTCTTGAACTTGTGCGTTGGGCTTGACGGCCGCTGAGCTGACGGCTACTTTTGCTGGTTTGGATACTGGCACTGGCTCTGGTTCTTCCAGGAATTCATCTGCGTCGGCGGCCACCGCAACTTTTTCAGGTGCCGGTGCATTGTTCACTTCATCCATCGACAAGTCATCAGTACTTTCTTCAGACTCCTCGGGAGCTGTAATCTTGATTGCTTTTGCCGCTTTTTTATCAGTCTTTGCAACCGGCTTATCAAGTACTTCCACATTTTCGACGTTATCCACGGCACTATCATCAAAACTAGTTATCTTGATAGACTTGGCTGGTTTTGATTTAGCGGGCGGGTCAACTGAAACTACATCTTCAGATGTTTCATCAGGACCAGATATTTTGATACGTTTAGATGGACCGCTTTGAGCGCCCACATTTTTATCCATAAGCTAGATTATACAGCGACTTGTGTAAAAATTAATCTCTTATTGCTAGCGCAGGGCGCTGGCACCCAATTGGAGC
This sequence comes from Saccharimonadales bacterium (SeqCode), assembly GCA_035478715.1. GTDB lineage: Bacteria > Patescibacteriota > Saccharimonadia > Saccharimonadales > UBA4665 > JAICLK01. Next base: position 147 of record DATIJK010000092.1, on the reverse strand, counting down.
CGCTCTGCGAAATGCTGAATGTAACAACCGTCAGCCGTCACTGTTTGCTTTCCCACCCTGAAGCCTAATTTCAGAAATGCCCTTCTAGAAGCAATATTTCCTTCTAGAATCCAAGCGTCGACTTGGGGAACCTCGATTCTGAATAAT
>DATIJK010000091.1:0-2355 GCA_035478715.1 Saccharimonadales bacterium (SeqCode) | reverse complement strand
AAGGGGAAAATTTAACCTTACGAAGACTTTGTATCTTAGATTTAGCCATCTCAAATAAGCTTATGTTTCAAACATCAGTGTAGCACAGCTTACTATCAATATTCTGTATTAATGCATCGTACTGCCGGCATCCTGCCCGAAAGGCCCAAAGCATTGTCCGCTTTGCACTTCCCCGGAACCGAGGCACTTGTCACCGGATGATATCGCGCCGGTCCATTGCGCCCACGTTAGTTTATTGTTTTGAGCCCAAGCTTGGAAGCCCCACGGGCCAGAGTAGGTATTACCGGAGAAGAGGTCTTTTTGGTTCCAGATAATGTTATTGGGAACAAAATTGTTCAGATACGGCGGATAAACGCCGTAACCCGAGATGATACCATTGAATCCACAGCCATTATCCTGAGTACAGGTTGCATCAACAGCCGTCGGATTCATAGTAAAAGAATTTCCGGAAACGGTGATATTTTGGGACTTCCACCGGCAGTCGTCGATGTAGGGTTTGGTGGCGAGCAGGCTGGCGTTGGCACAGGTGGTGAGATTGGCAACGCCGGGGTTTACAAGGGTGCAATAGCCCGTGGATGTATTCGCGCTTGACGAACAGTAGCGGTTGGGGTTTTCGTAGGCCACTACGCCTCCCCAGTTGTTCAGGAAATTATTGCCAGTAATCGTCAATGACCCGCTTGATATACCCGGAACCCTGGCATCGCCGCCCGATTCGGATATGTATACGGCGCTCACCGGGAATCCGGGATTAGGCTTACCGGTTCCAATCGCGTTGTGAACAAAATTATTGTTTTTTACGATCGCGTTGTAGCTGATTTCATAAAAGAAGCCGGTACCGAAGTTACCGGAAATGTAGTTGTGCTCAACGTCGAAGCCGTAGTTGTTCGTATCGGCCCACAGGCCCATACTGTGGTTGTCGTGGACGTAGTTGTTAGTAATAGTAACATTGCTGGCCGCCCAGAACTTACCGCCGCCGGTGCAGCCGCAGTTGCCGCCGGATTTGGCCTCAAAATCGTAGGTGTCGTTATAGCTGATTTCGTTGTGGTCGAGCTTGACGTTGTCGGCATGAGCACCGTTGAAATTGCCAATTACTTGAAAGCCGTATTGAGCGTTTTGGGTGAGGCAGTTGAAGGAGCCGACGTTGTTTGAGCCGAGAAACATCGCTCCGCCGCCGTTATACTGCATCGTATTGTATTGCATGGTCCAGCCGACTCCTGAGTCATGGTTCACGATGCCTTCATCCTGATCGTCAGCGGTTGGGGCGGTCGTGGTTTCACCGATGCCAAAGAGCTGAATGGTGAGGTACTTGATAGTAACGCCGGTAGCTTGGCCGGTGAAAGCGTACTTGTTCATACTCTGCCCGCTAATGATCGCGCCTGGTGCGCCGACGAACGTGTCGTTATTGCCGGGCTGAATTTGACCATACTGGTCAGTGCCCAGAGTATGGGTACCGGGAGCAAACCAGTACGTTGTGCTTGCCGGCAACGCGTATTGAAAGACACTGCTGTTATCGCCTGCCGGGACCGTAACAGCGCCGGCTGGCGCGGCCGTCGGACCACCGCCTAGGACCGTGTTATTGCCGCAGATCTGCGCGCCGGTATCTGCAGGTGTCGCCGGATAGGAGCTCACCGTGCAACCCGTCGTACCGAACTTCACGCTTGCACCGCTGCTTGCCGTTGTGTCGGAATTGACACACTGTTTCCCCGCCAGAGCTCCAGATTCCGCTTCAGGTGCGGATACGAATGTGGCCGCATGGCTGGTAAAAATGAAGTGTAAACCCAACGCCGAGACCACCAAGGCCGCCATCACCATGGTCGTGAAACGGCGCCCGCTGTATTCAGAAATCCGCGCCCATGTCGGAGCAAACGATGGACTCTTAATTTTCGTTAGGTGTTTTTTAACCATCACAATAAATCGCTTGAGGTTTAAATACAGTGTACCATGTCATGTAGTTATAAAATGTAATCTACAGCAAATCAGGTACCAGAGAGGGTGAATTTAGTTACGGTGAACGTTGCCGGACCCGTCCCGCTGGAGCAAATTTCGGTACCGAACACCAACTGAGTGAGACCGTAATTAGAGGGGTAGTACCCGTGGGCGACCATATACTGCACAAACGGTAATATATCAACGGTGCCGGATTGCTCATTGATCACGTTGCCGCTGGCGTCGGTCAAATACCAGATAAATTCCGACGTAGGATTGGCCGCCCCGTTGCGGCAAAGCGTCCAGTTTTGCACCGGTGCGCCATGCGTTCCCCCGAAGCTCGCGGTAGCCAGCTTGGTGGCGCCACCGCAGGTTCCGCGCAACTTTTGGTCGAACCAGATCATCATCTCGTATTTGGTGCCCGAGGAA
>DATIJK010000090.1:0-15160 GCA_035478715.1 Saccharimonadales bacterium (SeqCode) | reverse complement strand
CGCCCACATCTAGTGAAATTGCGACACTACTAGTTGCCATTCGTAGATTTTTTATACACGATTACGATCTTGTCGGGATTTTTCGGCACCGTTTCGACCCAGAACGGACTCGAGTGAACAGATACATCATTGACTCCTGGGTAGCCTTTAATAACGCTCCGGGCTTCACCTGCTTTTGAGCCGGCGATTGATTTCTTGAGCTCGTTTTCGTCGATGTGCGGCCCTATTACTGTAGTTACTTGCATTTCGACTTGCACCTTAGTCGTGGTGCCTGGATTCGGCATCGCGACCTGCGCATTATTCAGCCCGTCATCCTGAATCGATTGCTTGCTGGTATCGATCTGGTCTTTGACGCTGGCCTCGATCAATTTATCCAAATCGGATTTTTGGGCGCCAAACATCGTGTACGTTGCATTTTCTGTATAGGCTACCGTGGAAACCTGGTCGCCGGCTTTCGCACTGACGCTGACTTGCGGCTTCTGTATTACGAAAGTATCAGTGATTGCGTATTGGCCTTGGTCCTGTAGCTGCTGTTGCAATTGGCTTTTGAGTGCGTTTTTGTCGACACCCTGCTCGGCCTGTTTCTTGGCGCTATCGATATCCGATTGTTGAATCACCGTCACAATCTGATCAGTCCCGCCGTCAGTTTGGCCGGAACCGCTGATATTCGATCTGCCTGCTACGGTAAATGTCGTGCCGGCTCCCAAGTTGTAATTCGTGCCGCCATTTTCTGCAGTGACGGATACGTTGTCTGAATTATAGTTTGCGCAGCTGCCGCCAGAGAAACCGGCAAAATGGAATTTCGCATTTTCGCTGCTGATAAACGTCAAGCCGTTTGCACTCATGCCTGAACCCGCCGGCAAATCGTCAGGCGTCCCCAAATTCGGCGCGCAGGCTTGCGTAGTAAGCGAAACACTGCCGGTAGCTTTGTCACCGTTATTTTTCTTGCCGCTGGCTGATGCCTGTCCGGTGTAATTTTTTGTGATTGTTACGACTTTGGCTGGTACGATCTGCTTATCGACATCAACAGTCGTCGCCGTTGTATCAAGCGTTGGCGTGAGATTGCTGTTGACGTTTGAGGTATCGGTGGTAACGGTGACTTCTGCTTTGGGTAGCACATTATTGGCAACGATCCATCCTACGATAAGCAAAATGACGCCAAGAATTATCAACGCCAATTTCATGCGGAATTTATTGAAATTCGGAACTTTCAGGTGTTTATTCTTGCCTTTTTTAGCTTTGGCGCCTGATTTCCCGGCCGCACCTGCTGCAGCGACAGCCGCGACATCCTTGCCGGCATCTTTACTTGGAGTATCACTGTTATCAAGTTCGATGGTATCTTCCGGCGTATCATCGATGGAATTGACCGAATCGGACTCCCCCGCCAGATCGCCAACCGGTTTGTCGGCCGCTTCTTGGGCATCAAATTCGTTTTCTGACTCTTCGTCTTCGCCATCACGATGGATTGCGATTCCTGCCGCGCCGGCAGCTGCTGCCGCTGTCGCCGCCGCGTGCGACGATGGGATTTCCGGTTTGCTCTGCAGCGTTTTAGCAACATATAATCCGACACTGCCTGCCATCGGCAACAACGCCGTTTCGGAAGTGATCAGCACAGGCTGTTTTTTGGCCGTATCCGCCCGCTTTTTCAGCAGTTTCATATTGACGATACTCTGGAATACGGTAGCCCGTTTTGGCAAAACTAATGCGACGATCTTGCTCTGGGAATTGGAAACCTTATCGATGATGCCGGTAATTTCATCATCAACATCGACATAAATAACATCTTTCCCGTTAGTGGCCATCACCGAACCTCCGGTGTGGGAAGTCCAAAGTCCAAGGTCCAAGGTCCAAAGAAATTCCAAAACACAAATCTTTTGGCTATTCTTTTGAAGTTTGAAGTTTGAAGTTTGAACTTTTTCATCTTAGGCCCTTAACATTCTATCAAGTTTATCTCTTATAGACCCATTCGCAGCACTTCCTGAAGCGAACCGCATCGTATCCATGCCGACTCGCAATAGCCCCATCGCAGTAATGAACGTATGGTCAGTGACATCACCGGTACTATCATGGATGCCCACAACCTGTTCTGGGCGGATATGCTTGACGACTGGTTTGCGAGTGAACGGCAGCTCCTTGTACCAATCGGAAGCTTCCAGTTTTTCCATCAGCATATCAAGGCTGGAACCACCGCCGCACAGGAACATCCGGTATGGCAAATGGTCGAGTTTGTCAAATTCCTGCAACGCCAGTTCCACACCGCTGATCCAGACATCAAGTGTCTTATTGAGCGATTTTTTGACAGCTTCAAGCTTGTGATCAGGGATTCTGCCGGAATCGAGCCCAAGTTTCAATTGTTCTGCAGTGGTAAATTCCACACCCAGGTCGCGTTCGATAGATTTTGTATATGCACGGCCGCCGATTCCGAACATCTTCGTTCCTTGCACGCCGCCGTCATTGATGACTGCTATATCTGTCGTGCCGCCGCCAACATCCATCAAAATTGCGCTTAATGTTGCATTCGGATTATCGCCAATGACCGATCGCGCAACGGCGAACGGTTCGGCGGCTACTGCCAATAAATCCAAATCTAATTGTTGTGCGGTACGTTCAAGTGCACCGATATGAATCATCGGCGCGAACGCGGTATACAATTGTACGACCACGTCTTTGCCCTGGAACCCGATCGGGTTTGTTACTGGATACCCATCGATTTCGATATTGACCAACGCACTGTTGACCAATCGGACTTCGACAGATTTACCACCTAATTCCACATGCAATTCTTGCTTAGCTTTTGATTCGGCGCGCTGCTGCACCAATTTAATGATCTGTTCCATTTCGCCGATATCGAGCGGCTTTGACCCGTCTTTGCGCGAGCACCGAACAGTAGTTGTTGTGCCTTTGACCAATTCGCCGGCGATACCGATGATTGCAGTTCGGACACTGACTCCGGCTTGTTGCTCAGCTTGGTTCAATGCTTTGTCGCAATTTTCTACTACGCTGGTAATGTCGGCAATCGCACCCGCTTGCATATCGCTCAATGCCTGATGCTGGCGGCCGACACCGACAATTTCGACATCGTCGCCATTTGATGGAATCTTACCGATTAATGCTTTGACATATTCGGTACCGATATCCAACGCCACTAAATAATTCGCTTCAGCTGGTCGTTTGGCATTAGCCTTCGCCTCGGCCGCAGCATCTTTTGCTGCTACCTTAGCTTTATCTATGGCCGTACGGCTCAGTGATTTGAACTTGCTTAGCATAGTGAGGAAGCGATCTTTCCGATTATTTTAGCCAATTTAAATTTTTTATGCGTCTAATTCCGATAGGCATAATCGTTTAAATTATAGCATGGCAGAGCGGGCTTGATATCTACTGAAGCACTTGAATTTAATATCTGGAACGCCAGAGCTGTCTGGCTGCAGGAACGTGATACTGCGCCCATTCTATCAGCTCTGATACGCGCCGCGGGATTCTGGATCGTTGGCCATTGAGCATCGGTACAAATTCGGAAGTATCATTTTCTATCATATGACGGAAAAGAGCGGTTGCAATACGTGCATTGCGCGCGGCATTAATCGCTACTGGAGCATTTTGGATACTTGTCCTCCAAAAAAATTCCGCTTCAGCGACAGCTCTGATCATTGCCCGATCCTGGGCTGAAGGATTGCGCGGTACGTGCTTGATATACGGCAGGCGCGAGACAAAACCTGCAATTGCTGCCCGAGCTTCAAGCACCTCGTCGCTTGGTTTATGGATGAAATTCGAGCTCCTAATTCCTGGCCAGCAATCCCGTTTTGGTGGTTGATAGAATCCGTGTTTGATTTCTAGCCGTGGATGCTGCTCGTTTAGAACCAGCCCTAGCTGAGTAGTCGTGCAATTGCCAAAAAATACATCTTGGCACGACTGCATGAAATAGGTACTACCAAGCCTCCCAGCAACATATCTACGAAGATCCCGATGATCGTGTGCATCCACCAGATATGCTCGGTCATACCGCTCGACATCGGCTCGCACTGTATGGGCCATCCATGCCGTCGCCAGCAGGTCAAGGTCTTGCATTTCAGGACCGTACATAATGCTTGATAGCCGTTCAGCACCTGGACGTATCAACAAGTAACCGGCATATTCAGCGTGCAATTTTCTTGATCTAACCGCAAGGTCGGCCGCGTCTGTCCATCTGACCTGGTCGGGTCCGCGGTCCGGAAAGTCTGGACCTGTTAGATTGCCTGCCATAATACTGCCGTTTGACGATGTTATTATGCCAGATTTACAAAGTATTTTCTACTGTAAAACTGCTTTTATACGGCGTACACCGGCAGAAGAAGATTCTTCTTTGGTGATTTTGAAAACTTTGCCGTCTTCGGCTAGCTGGCCGGTGTGATCAACGTGCGGACCGCCGCAGATTTCAAAACTGAACGGTTTATCAGCACCTTCGGCGATCATCTTATAGACTTTTACTGTATCGCCGTATCGGTCGCCGAATTGGCCAAGCGCGCCTTTTTCTTCGATTGCGACTTTAGTCGGATATTCTTCGAACGACACGTTCAGATCATTCTTGATCTGCTGGTTGACGATATCTTCGACTTGCTTGATTTGTTCCGGTGTCATTTTTTCTGGGTGGCTAAAGTCGAAACGCAACCGTTCTTCGGTGATGTTGGAACCGCGTTGTATAACGTGCGGGCCAAGCACATCGCGAAGTGCCTGATACATCAAGTGCGTTGCTGTATGATATTTTTTGTGCTGCAACGTCTGGCCGCCCAACCCGCCTTTGAACGTACCTTTGAACGCCGTCTGGCTGCGAGCGCGTTGCTCTTCCATGAGCTTATCAAACGAAGCTTTAGCATCATCGGCTATCTTCAAGCCCTGCGTAAATGCTTCTTCGTACGTTAGCTCTACAGGGAAACCATAGGTATCGTACAACTTGAACACGACATCGCCTGTAACTGTTTTTCCAGCCAGCTTATTAAACTCATGCAATCCCTTGCGGAGCGTCTGGCGGAAAATTTTTTCTTCTTTAACCAGTATCTCAACAACCTTTTCGCGATTGGCGGCAACTTCCGGAAAGTCATCCTTATAAAGGTCGGCAATAACAGGCACGATCTCCTCGAGGAAGTTTTGTTCGACCCCTAAATCAAATGCAAAACGGATAGCCCGGCGAATCAGGCGACGCATCACATAACCTTGGGTTTTATTGCTCGGCACCACGCCGTCGACGGCCAGGAAAGTCGCAACGCGCAAGTGGTCCGCTATCACACGCATACTTTCGGTATGGCTGTCGTAATTCTTGCCGGATATTTCTTCCAACTTGGTGACGATCGGATGCAGCAGGCTGATATAAAATACGTCTGGGTTGTCGATATTAGCGGCCGCGATACGCTCTAAGCCTCCGCCGAAATCGACATTTGGCTTGGCAAGTGGTTCAAATCCGGATTCTGTTCGCTTGTAGGCCATGAATACGCTATTTGCAATTTCGATAAACCGTCCGCAATCGCAGTTCGGGTGGCAGTTTTTGCCCCATTTCGGATCGTGCGGCGTTCCGAAATCGTAAAAAACTTCCGTATCCGGGCCGCAGGGGTCCCCGACCGGTGTATCAGCTTCGCCGCCGCCGCGGCTCCACCAGTTTTTGGATCCATCATAGAAAAAGATGCGGCCGTTACCCATGCCTTTTTCGTACCCGTCAGCTTCGGATCCGATATCGACGCGATCAACATTGATACCCTTTTTGCTAAATAAATCTGTCCACAAATCCGCTGCTTCGGTATCTTTGGGTATAGCAAAATCCTTGTTCCCCAAATAGCAGGTAACATACAATTTTGCGGGGTCAAGCCCGACTTCAGCGGTCAAAAACTCAAACAGCCATGGGATTTCTTCGCCTTTGAAATAATCGCCGAGCGACCAGTTGCCGAGCATCTCGAAAAATGTCGTGTGTCGGTTATCTCCGACTTCTTCGATATCCATCGCCCGAAAACATGTCTGACTGTCGACTAACCGCGTGCCGTCAGGATGCGATTCTCCTAATAAATAAGGGATGAGCGGTTGCATGCCGCTGCCGGTGAATAACGTCGTTGGGTCGTTCTGCGGTACCAGCAATGCCCGCGGAATTACTTTGTGGCCGCGTGCTTTAAAAAATTCCAAGTATTTGCGGCGGATTTCTTGTGCTGTCATGCTGTGCTCCTGTCAGTAAATTAATAAAACCTCGTTTTCGCCAAACACTAGTTACCTTTGTGTTTGACAAGAACGAGGCTTCTCGCGGTACCATCTTGTCTTTGTTACCGCATTGCTGACGGCAACCTTGCTAGCTGAATTAACAGCGTCTCATTTTACGGCTGAGCGGCCGGCACTGCTCATCGCAGGCTGCTCACGGGCGGCTCCGGATCAGTCTTGATACTCATTTTCACCAACCATGAGCTCTCTATAATCGCTGACTGTCCGTATTCCCGATCAACGCTTTAAGTAAATTTTACTGGTACGGAATATATAAGTCAAACCACGTCGCTAATCCGACTAGCTTGATTTCACGCCTAAAATTACAGTTACGGTAGCTTTGCCAGCTGCATTTGCTAGATCACCAAAACAAATTTTATATGCTTTTCCGAATGCTGCCTCAGGTATTTGCGTGGGGCTAGTATTGGGCGATGGGCTGCTGCTCTGATTTGGAAAGGCAGCATCAAATGCAGTTATTGCTTCATCACTAACGCTTCCGTTTGCAACATCGTCTGCGCAAGCCATCAGCGCAGCATCTTCAGTAGTTGCATCTAGCGGGTTCAGCGCGCCCATTACCGCCTCTCCGTTCATCACATAAGATGCTAGCAACGTCGAGCCCGGTTTGTATGGTCTTTCAATTGCGAAATTTCCTAAACTCGTTACTACAGTATTCGGTTTCATTCCAGCTTCGGTGAATGACAAAACTGCACCCCGAAAATTTTCTTGCGGCGAAGTCGATTGCGTAGCAGCAATAGTAATGCCTGACCCAAAAAATAACCCCAACACTCCGAATACGATTTCTGGTGTCGTAGGTTTGAATCTCATATTTTAAATTATATATTTATTGCGCTAATGTCTACTATATTTCGCTAAAATTTCTGTTTATCTTTTTACCCAAATAGTGACCGAAGTAACATCGCTACCGCCAACAGTATCATTTATTATTACGCTTGAATCCCCATATTTAACTGCATGGGCTAATGGGATCCGCGTAAAACCGCGTATGTTCGGTGGCTGGACATTTACGGTGCTTGATTTAGCCGACGCTTCGACAACCCACTTACCGCAAACCCATTCGAGTCTGCCTGGACGCGGGTTGCATTGTATCGATCTGTATTTATTGCCTGGCGCCGCACGTGATTGACCGTTTTGCGAATCATTGTTTTCTTGCGTTCCTGGCTGCGGAACTCCAGCAGCGACAGGTTCCGGGCTACCTGCGCCGATACCAAACGGGTGATAGAGTTTAACGCCGCCTATCGCTAAACCGACTAGCAGTAGCGGTCCTACTATTTTTGCAAGTCTTCGCGCTGGTTTCGCCCACAAGTGGACATCATAATCCGGATACCAACCTGGGCCGCTTTTCCGTCGTTGCCAACTCAAATTCGTGTTGCCGTGCGGCGGAAGTACGGTCGGCTGGCGGTCAGATTTGTCTACGTACTCTGGCAGATATTCTTCTACCGGCCTACCATGATTATCATCACCTTCGAAATCGCCACCGAAAACCAGTTGGCCATGCTCATCAAGTTCATATAATTCTTCATCGACGACTGGCACCGCATCTTCAGGCGGAATTTTTAACTCTGGATCTTCCGGTAGTAATAAACCGGAATCTTCGTCTGCTTCATTATCATCTACTGCCTCTTGACCGGCATCTGCTGGAGGCTGATGTCGAACATCCAGCGTGATTCGTCGCGGGTCCGGCTCTGGTTGACCCCGGCCCAATCTTAAAATCTGCCCGACATACCAACGGGCAAATTCTGGGCTATTGTCGAACATCGACTTTATCTGCCTATTCAGCCATGCAAGATATCTTAGCTGCGCTGCCTCTTCTTCCTGGTGATTTGGGGCGTCAGGCTCAGCCGCGCCAGCAATCTGCGGATCTTGTAAAAGTTCTGCTTCCGCTTGCTGGCCAAATATAGCCGCATCCGGCTGTTCGAAATGCGACTGTCCACCAAAATACTGCTCGCCCATGACTATCCCGAAACATTTGCTTGAAAAATTGTATATATTTTATAATTTTTATGGTTTTTTTGCAATTCTTTACATCTGTTCAACCAATATACAGAACATTATTGCTACGTATGATTATGGCTTTTAAGTAAATATTATGGTAAAATATTAATAAGATGACCGCGACTCTAGAACGACTCAATACTGACATGCCAGCCGATTTTGACCCTGCGCAATTGGACGGAATTGATGTAGCAGTATTAACTGACGACGAGCTGCGAGCACTATTAAGAGATGAAGCTGGCATTGATTCAACAAGCACGGATCACGATCCGTCCACACCAGATAACGCCAACGAGCCGGCAGCCTATGCCACCTCGATACGTGGCAGCGCAGATCCAGAGGACGACACGTTTTTTATAGCTTTAAACGAAGCCGATGATGATGAGTGGGCCGCAGCAGCAGCGGATGAGGAAAACTATGGCAAACATGAAGGTTCATTAGATTTAGTCAAGTTGTACTTACGGCAAATCGGCAAAATACCCCTATTAAATGCCGAACAAGAAGTTGAACTCGGTAAGTCGATTAAGGCCGGCAGAAAAGCAGAGGAAAAGATTGCAGCCAACGACATTCCCGAAGGCTACTCAAAAGCAGATTTGCAATGGCTAGCCGATGATGGATTACGCGCCAAAGCGCATTTGCAAGAGGCCAACTTGCGTCTGGTTGTTTCTGTCGCCAAACGGTACACCGGCCGCGGTCTGACATTGCTCGAATTGATCCAGGAAGGCAGTATTGGCCTTATACGCGCGACTGAGAAATACGAATTTACTAAAGGGTATAAATTCAGTACGTATGCCACCTGGTGGATATGGCAGGGCATAACGCGCGCAATTGCCGACCAAGCCCGAACTGTACGTGTTCCCGTATATATGGTTGAAACAATCAGTAAAGTGGCGCGGGTTCAGCGTGATTTGGAACAAAAGTTTGGACGCGGACCAACCCCGGCAGAGATCGGCGCCGAATTGGATATGGAACCTGACCAAGTCGAGGAGGTACAACAACATGCCCGCCAGCCGGTATCACTGCATGCCAAAGCAGGCTCATCTGAAGACTCAAGTGAGATCGGAGCACTCATCCCGGACGATGAAGATTTAATGACTGATGTCCTGGCCGAACAAAACGTGTTATCTGATGCAGTCGTCAAAGCGATAAATTCACTCCCACCGAATTATGCCTTAGTTATAAGGGAATTCTACGGGCTTGTTGATGGTGTGCCAAAATCCTTTACAGAAATTGCCAAGATTATAGGCAAAAGCGATAGAACTGCCAAAACATGGAAGAAAAAGGCATTACAAGAACTGCAACAGCTAATGGGTGCGGCGTAACTAACAGCCCTCGGTAAATAACTAAAATATTACGTTGTTTACAAAACTGAATTCCGAATAAGAAGCATGCTTTAATAGACGATGCCACCGCCGAGGCAGCGCTCGCCGTCATAAATTACTGCCGATTGACCAGGCGTAACTGCCCGAACATCCTCATCAAGCAAAATATTAATTACATCATCATTTTTACTTTCCGGAGGTCCGTCCTTTGCAAATAATATTTCTTTGATTTCTACGAGTTGGGCACGGTAACGGGTCCGCACTTGAAGTTCAGACTTAGTTTTTGGTGTTTCGTTTATCCAATATACTTCCTTCAACTTCAGTTCATTGTGCCACAATTTGTCATCCTGCAAATCGGTCGTTACATAAACTATATTTTTATCCATGTCTTTGCCGGTCACGTAAAACGGTAATCCGCCGCCCACCTGCAACCCATGGCGCTGGCCTATTGTGTAGAATAATGCGCCGTCGTGTTCGCCGATTTTCTTGCCGTGCTGGTCGATTATCACGCCGTGCGGCTGCGGCCCCAATTCGTGCAGCAGAAAGTCTTTGATGCCAACTTTACCCACGAAACAGATACCTTGGCTGTCTTTCTTATCGGCGGTAGCTAATCCAAATTTCCGTGCCAATTCTCGTACTTCGGATTTTTTGTATTCCCCTATCGGCATCAGACTCTTTTTCAATGCGTCTTCGGTTACACGGTACAGAAAATACGATTGGTCCTTAGTTGAATCTATGCCAGCAAACATCTTTCCATCCTTGATGCGTGCGTAATGACCGGTAGCAATCATATCGGTACCGTCAGCGATTGCGGTCTCCAAAAACAATTTAAACTTAACTTCCTGATTGCACATAATGTCCGGATTCGGCGTACGGCCAGCCCGATATTCGCGGATCATATAGTCAACCACAAGTTGCCGGTATTCTTTTTCAAAATCATACAATTTGAATGGAATTCCCAGATGCACCGCCACGCGCTTAGCGTCCTGGTAATCCTGCTTCCATGGACAGACCATACCGGGCAGGTCCTGACTCCAGTTTTTCATGTACACGCCCGTGACATCATAGCCCTGCTGTTTCAGCAGCGCCGCAGTCACCGACGAGTCAACCCCGCCGCTCAAACCGACGAAAACTTTTTTAGACATATAGTAACTACACCACCACGTTTAAGTTTGTCATTCGTTTATATTATGTTATTATTAATTTACATTTGCAAGGGAATTCGCGCTAAATGACTACACAGTCACGAGGCCGAAAAAGATACTATGACAGAGCTCGCACCAGCACTAACTCATCCTGCCATAGTTCCCCGTTCTCCGTCACCCGCTGAATCACCAATGAATATTGCCGCGAACGGCTTGATAACTTTGACACTTGACGGCGTCGACCCCAGCCAATTCGCCGTTTTCGCACTCGTTGAACCCGGCAGTACAGTAGCTACTGTCGAAAGCTTACAGGCAAAACCAGCGCAAGTTGTCGCTGGAATCGGCGAAAAAATGCTGCAAGCACTTGAACAAGGAGGCGTTGATAATGGCCTCACTGCCATAGATTTTATTTGCCGCACACCAGCAGAACTTAATGCAAGAGCGGCGTATTTTGGCGAAGCCGCCCTTCGACTGCATAGCAGGACTAACGGCAGAGTAAAACCGCATGGTGATAATTTAGGGCTGCAGCAAACGCTTGAATATCTAGCAGCAGATAATAATCGCTCAGTACATGCGTGGCTCGATTTAAGCTAAATGCTTTAGTAACTTTAGGCTTTGTATTCGCGTTCGATGCGTTTGCGTAGGGCGGTAATTTCGTAGCGGCGGCCGAGCCAGAATGTCGTCAGGATAAACGGTATGGCGATTGCAAGTGGTTGCCAGAAAATGTTGATTGTCGTCGACTTTGATGGTTTGTTGTCTGTGCTGCCGCTGGATGGATTGTCTTTAGCATTACCATTGATAACCGCTACCAATTGCAAGAACGCCTGCGTTCCATTCTTATCCGTTGCACGCACTAATAAGTTGTACGTACCGGCATTCGCATATTTGTGATCCACCACAAACGTACCAGGCTGTGAAATACTCTTGAGCGTAGCGGTTGAACCATCACCCCAGTCAATACTGATAGCAAACGGTCCTTCACCGCCGCTGATGATGATCGGCCAAGACAGATCCTGGCCGGGATTCGTACCGCGGCGGGCATAATCACTAGTCAAAAACACATGCGTGCCGAACTTTACCAAATTCACATCGTTAAAATGCACGGTAACAGTGCCAGATGGCGGGCTAGCCTGGTCCAGTGCATCGTATTGGATGGCAACCAGATCGTTCTTGCCGCCGAATAGCGTGATCTTTAGGCTGAAACTGCCGTTCGTACACTGCACTGCACCCACGAACACGCCATTGTCAAATACCTTAACCATCAGGCCGGACTTACATAGGCCGCTTACCGTAATTGGCACGGTGCTGAACGATTGCCCGTTGCCGGGGATACCAATGCTCGGCGCCGTTGATGGCGGCGGACCTTTCAGCGCACCTTGTACACCAACTGACCCTGACTGCGGATTCTGTGACGATCCTAACGCTGCCGCTGGCACCGGCCAAGCAAGAACAACAAGTGCCAGGCACGCAGCAAACTTAACCCAGTAGTCAGACAACAACCGTTTTATCATGTTTTTACAGACCTTTTTGTTCAAAGACCATAAGCAAGATTATACAACTTATGCTTGAGAAGTTCACCTGATTACTTCGATGATTTCGTTATTCAAGTGAAAGCTGGGATGACAGCAATCAATTGTTTTAAATATTTTCGGCCGGTACAGATAAGGAGTTTTACAGAATTGTGCAGTGTGGTTGCAAAGCGAGCACCGAAGCGCAGCGTACTCTAAATGTACGTGAGCATCGGAGCACAGCTTTGCAGCCGCAATGTGCTGTTCTGTGTGACTCCGCGCTTAATAATTTACCTTCGGGCGTTTCTCGATGCTTTATTGATTACGCCGCGGTTATATTTCCGCAACATCTTTGGAATCATGAAGATGCCTAGAATGATCAGCAAAATCAGAATGCCGATGATTACCAGAATCCAAATCGGAATAATGTAAAATGTGGTTGATGCACTCAGGAGTTGTCCTTTATTGCCATACCCGAAATTACCTTCTAGTGTGTACTTTCCGATACTACCTAAACCAGTGAGTTTTACTGAGAATCTCCGAATACTGTCTGGCAGCACATTTCCGCGCGGAGTGGTGTCGTTGATCTCGTATGTCGCAATGACTTTGCCACCCTTTTTAAGCTGCATCTTGCCAAACGGTTCTTCTTGCACATCGCCGGTGTTATTGAACCTGACTACGCCGTATAGGTTTTTATTATTCGTATACAAGTAACTTGACTGACCCATTTTACCGTTATCACTTCTTTGCCGCACGTCAAAACTACTCAGCGTGACCTGTTCTTTGTAGGGGCCAGGCACAGTCACCAAAAGCAGCGAGCCGACACTGGCTGTTAGATTTACGTTCTTTTTGCCTTTATCATCTGTGGTTGCCGGTAAGAACCGAATAGCAGCATAATAACCGCCGCCAGGAGTGCCCTGCGGAATTGCAACCGTAACTTTGATATTCTTAGTACCCTTTGGCGGAATCGTGAAATTACCGATGGGTGTCACGAATCCTTTCAGGCTGTGCGCTGGTGCTTTTTCACCATTCAAAAGGATCGCAGGCGTGCCTGATTCGTCCGGATTGGCAGTAAAGTCGTCGGCTACAGCCTTTATGTCGGCTTCGCCGTTTGTCAGATTAGTTACATATACATCGATTGTCTGGCTTTCGCCCGGCTTTATGGTTAAATCGGATCGGACCGGTGAAACGCGGAGACCGTTACTGCTAGCCAGGCTTGAAGCCGCAAATGCGGGACTGGTTCCCGTTAACAGCAATAACACAGCAGCTATTAACAGCGTTGCTGAACTAAAAACTTTCCGTAGAACCATTTTGATTTGACCCTCTCGTTTATTTGACTTGGATTTATGATATCAAACTGCTCACGCTAACTGCAAATAAAATCACACTATTTCACAATAATTATATATACAATGCACATATTTTTGCAAAGTCTAAGGTGCAAACGTTGTGATAATAGTCACATTTTATAAATATTTTTATTTGCAGTCATCCCATCGCAGGTTTACAGTGAGCGTAGTCGAACTGCTGGAATGACGAATTACGCGCTAGAAATTGGCTAGTGCTACATATGTGTATGTTGATGCGTAGATACCAACTGCCTGGGAGCTGCCTACATCAACTATGTAGCTTACCGTATATTTGCGCAGATCATCCGGCACGGAACTGCTGACGATCGCTTCGCCATCGTTGTACCGGTATTGATTAGTGATATTGTAGTTTGCCGTCGGATTCGCCACACCGGCACCGCTCGGGTTGGCGCCGATGTTCGGATTTGAATTATCGCGCAGATTTATACCAAATTGGCTCGTGCCGGGTAATGCTGGTGAATTCCCAGTGATCGCAGGAATTAAATTATTTCCAGACTGCATCGTAGTCCCATGCACGGTTATGTTATAGCCGTTCTGGCCATTAGTAGCCGCTACCATCTGTGATTGCCCGCTGCTCGTGATGGAAGTTGAAAAATCACCCATGTCCACGAAGTCGCCGGTGGCCGTGTTGCAATCGGTGCTGTTGATCGTTATACCGACACAAAACAGTAGATATGGCGGTACCGTCACTTGTACGGTCGCAGAGGCCAATATCGCGAACGCAACCCCGCCGTGATCGGTTGACGGACCGGTCGCATTGTTGGTCGCATAGGTAATGATCCGCCCGTAATATGACCCTTCGTTTGTCGGATTCGTAATCGTATCAAACGTAGCGGTCGCAGTAACAGGTGCGGTCGCGGCTGGAATGCGGGTCAAGATTATGTCGTTCGCGGTCGCGGATTGGATTGAAAATCCCGCCATGCCAGTTTGCGCAGTCAGCACCGCAGCACTCGCGTCCATCCCAACCGGCGCAGTACATGGATCGGTAGGGAACGTGCTGTTGGAGCAAAACTGGAATTCAACCGAGCCAACAGTACCGCCGGTGGTCACGGAATACGAAAAATTATAGTTAACATTCGCCTGCCCAGCCCGGCTGTCACTCAGTTCCAAAGAACGCGCCCCCAGATACGACGCTGCCACTTTCGGCGCAAAGAAAGACCCCGCTCCAACCAGGAGCGAGGCCACTATCAGCAGAAGAGTAATTGCAGTTGCACTAATCTTAGCTGGCAAATACCTCATTCATTTTTTTACTTATTTAATATGTACCAGTCGCGATGAAAATAAGGTTCGAGGAGTAAATACCTGCTGTCTGGCTAGTAGATACGTTGCCAAGGAAGGCAATAACACCTTGTGAAGTCGTACCAGCTGCCTCGCTGGCAATTGTGTCACCAAACGTACTTTGTGCCTGCGTGCGGAAGGCGAACTTTGAACTTCCGTCACCACCTGTTCCACCGGTACCGGCAGTCTGAGTCGTGCTTGCACAGGTCGGACCAGCATTCGAACCATCGTAGTTAGAGTTGGGAGTCAAATTCGTACCAGTTGCTTCGTAAGTACATAATCCGAATTGGGATGTTCCGGGCGTACTGACCGCC
>DATIJK010000089.1:0-9201 GCA_035478715.1 Saccharimonadales bacterium (SeqCode) | reverse complement strand
CGAGCGCACCGATTATCAGGATTGCACCAGGTCCCGTGTTTGGAAGCGCTTTTACGCTCGAAGTAGTCACGGCAGTGGGCGGCGGTGGCGGCGGTGGCGGTAATTCTGGAGGTGGGGTTGGTGTTGGTTCAGGAGTCGGTGCAGGTGGTGGCGGTGTGGGAGAATGCGGTGGCGGAGACGGCGGAGGCGTGGGCTTCGGCTTCCATAATGAGTGGCCCCCCACGGGGTTGCCGCAGGCTTTCATCACTACGAATTTAATATCGCCATTGGTCTTGTAAAATACCCAGACCGGGATACTATTTATGCCGGCACCGAACCGTTGGCCCGGCGTACCTTTCCAGTACGTTTTACCATTGATCGTTACTTTGTTACTGATTGGAACACCTTGTCTTTCGCGTCCTAGACTGTATGAATTTGTGGCAATTGTCTTACCATTTACAACGATTCGGCCGTCTCGCATATCATTTCCGCTGACGGCGTATGTAACAAAATTGTTGTAAGAATCAGACGATAAGCCGAAAGAGTTATAGACCGGTTTCAGATCACTCGGGCTGTTGGTTTTGACTTTGCTGATAAATTCGGTTTTTGTCGTCACACCGCATTTCATTATCGAGTTGGTCGAACAATCCCGTGCGACAGCTGTGGCCGCTGCGACAGGATTTACTTCGCGCATTACTAATACCAACAATGCGCCGACGACCGCGCCGACGAACATGCCGTGAACGAACTTCGGTGTTATCACCACAATCCGCTTGGCGTGTTGCTTTACTTTATGATGAATCGGAATTTTCTTTTTCTTTTTGGGCATTTTCAGCTTGAATAATACAACAACGCTTACGCTTTTGTCCAGTAAAAGCTGTGGACAATTACGTTAAGCGTTGTTATTTGACCTAAATATATTCGGAAACTACTGTTTCTTTTCGTCGTCGGAACCCTTAAGCGCAGACTCGATTACATCTCGCGGGAGCGCTGCAGCATTCAATAACGCGTTTCGGACTGTCGAAACTGCATCGCCGCCAACGTCGGTCGCTCCGTCAAGTGCGCCTTTAACTGCCGCACTAGCAGCATCAGCGGTATTTGCACCCATTTCACCTGCTGATTTGATTGCACTCTGTACTGCGCCGACTGCTGCCCCGCCGATGTCGCCGCCAGTTTCGGCCGTTCCTTCCACAATTCCCTGTGCCGCACCTTTGATAGCCTCGCCAACATCACCGCCGACCTGGCTGACACCTTTAATAACGCCACTCATGGTACCGGATGCAGTATCAACGACCGATGCGCCGACCGTGCCAGCACCCTTAACCGCACCACTCGCGACAGATGCGACAGTTTCAACCGTTGAACCAGCTACATCACCCATATCTTTCATTGCACCGACAACCTGGTTTTTAACGGTATCGGTTAATGCGTCAAGTATGTCATCAACACCTTTGACTGCCGCCACGACCGCATCAGATACTTCATTTACAATTTTTGCCAACATAGACTTGTCCCCCGATTAGATTAATTTTCTAACAATAGCATAACCGTATTAGAACTTTAACTCAACTTTTTGCAAAATACATCGAAATTACGTCAACTTGTTTTCGACGGCGATTTTTAGTGACTGTAAATCAGTTTGCAATTCGCGGCGAGCGAGCTGTTTTAGTATCGGGGCAGTAAATATGAAGCCTTTACTGTTTGTCGAGACGACGCTTGAACAAATGACTAAAACGGTGCCGCCGTTCTTTTTGAGTTTAAAATTCACCCGCCAGTTCAGCACGCCGACAATATTCTCTACCTCCAGCTCTGACGGTTCTTCAAGTATCGTGACCGTGTTACTTGCGGGCAGATGGATGCCTAATATAAAGCTTTCTGTCTTGTACTTGCTGCCAAGTTTTAATTTTCGCTTAGATGAAATTTTTCGTATGTGTGGGTTCCAGAGCGTGTGGTATTTTAGATGGGATAAATATTCGAATACGACCTCTTGATCTGCGGCGATCTGAATCCGAGATACAACAGTCGTCTTCATAAGCTTGATTCGATACACACCCCCATATGAATTTTATTGTACAGAGTAAACAAGAATTTATAACCCCTGACACATTGTAAAACGAACATCACATAACTAATGTTACTGCAATCGGTTTTCGACCGCTATTTTCAAAGCCTGCATATCCGTCTGCAATTCGCGGCGAGCCAGCCGTTTCATGATCGGAACGGTGAATACGAACGCTTTACTGTCGGTATATACGGTTGTCGTCGATACGACTAGTGTTTTGCCAAGCCATTTTTTAAGCTTGAAATTGGCGACGTAGTGAACGGTGCCGGTGACATTCTTGATCTCAAATTCTTCTTGTTCAATCAATTTGGTAACGATATTTTTAGCGTAAATCTTAATGCCGAGAACTATGCTCATAGTCGTGAACGTGCTGCCAAGCTGCAATTTGCATTTGGCTGATATTTTACGCGTCTGCGGATTCCACAGCTGATGATATTTCAAATTGGTTAAATATTCGTAAACCAGTTCCTGGTTTGCGGCAATTCTGACCCTGGTAATAAACGTGGCTTTCATTTTTAAGGATTTTAAAGCCCTACCTCAATAGTACTCCGTATAAGGTGTTCCAGTATAGCAGAAAGCTGTGAGTTTTCTCACGGTTACACCTTACAAATTAGCTACATGCTTAAGCTTACTCGCTGGTCTTTAAGCTCATCGATAAATCTGCGCTCGGCGTCATATGCGTTTTGTACGGCGAGTCCGGCTAAATTGAAAACGTCAAGATATGGTACATAAGTAGCAGCACTTTCGTTTGTGGTGTCATCCTTATTTGCAACCCTTGTACAGAACGTCGTAAAATCTATTCCGATTTGGCAGCCGACACTATAACACGGGCCAGTATCTGACCCATAAATGGTAACAAAACGGTTCTTATCACCAAACGACCCGATGTATGCGATAGTTCTCTGCGTCGGTATGATCGCGCCAAAACCTATTTCGACCTGGTCGGGCAGAACTACGTTTGGCCCTATCGTGACACACTCCTCTATTTCTCGAGCATTTTTGGACATCTTTTCATTGTCTTTGTTTACATTTGCATTGATAAAGTTAGGGCACACAACCGCACCAGCCAAAATGAGTGCGCCAGCACCAATTGAAACCTCCGGACCAACGGTAACGTCTGATTCAAAATAAGAACCCTTATGTATAGTTGTGTCTGCGCCGATATCGTCATCTTCTCCAATTTGAACATCCTCGTGGATGTGCGTTCTTGCCAACACTTGCGCGCCTGCAAGCAACTTGGTCCTTTCGCCGATAAAAGAAAAGCTGCCAAGAGAAACTCTCGGTCCGATTTCGGCTTCGCTCATCACAATTACTCCGGTATCGATAAAAGCTGATTCGTGAATTTTCGCGTTTAGCGCGATACCGCCGCCCCAATTACTTCTAGACATAGTTAATAGAATATTATAAAGCTTGTGAAAAATGCAATGGATATGACCCAATGCAATAAAGTTTGTGCCACTATTCGCAATATTGTCTAAAATCACACCTCATTTATACAATTGCTTACAGTAAGTCTTAAGGTAGTGGGTTACAATGTATAGATGAGGGAGACCTCTGGAGTGTGATGGAAACAAGAGCGGTCAGGTACGGAATAAAAACGGTCGGGTGGGAGTATGTTGCGCTCACTTGCGCTTATTCAGTAATATTCGGTGCCGCACTCGTTTTCCTGTATATGGTGTTTCATGGCTCTGATTTGATAGCAGCGAATAGGACCGGCGTGGATCCTGCGCTGTATCGCGAATCACACACATTCATTGTATTGATTGAAGTTATTCTATGGGCGATCATGGCGAGGGCTGCCATACGGTTCAAATCGTATGCGCGAGAAATTTCCCCCAGCAAAGACGGCAAAGCGCTTAATTATATAGCTAACGCGATGCTGCTTAGTGTCGTCTATGCGATACTGTTTGATGCCGCGTCAACAGTCAAGACTCAGTTTATAAATTCGCCGAACTTGCATTTTGTTACGACGGTGACAAACTTGGTACCGCTGGCATTGTTCCTGTTTCTAAGCATTTTGCTTTATATAGGTACGATTAAGCTGAAGCGGCTGCTACCCGATCAGCCGCCCGAAAAACATAAATATCGAAACCGTCAACTGATGTTCCTTAGTATTGCGGTCTTCACACTTCTTTTGATTCCTTATGGCCAATATTTTCATCAGGTCGCACTAACGATGATGGACGACGACGGACTGCAGCATTTCGTCATTTCACCCAATGTACTCACATACGTGTATCTGATACCGTTCGCATTGGTATGGCTGCTTGGCGTGCTATCGTGTATCAATCTGGCCGATTACGCCAATCGCGTGCGCGGCGAAGTGTACCGGAGAACTTTCCGCAACCTATATCTCGGGATACTCATTGCATACATAAGCACCTATTTCATCCAGATCTGGTATACATCCAATTTGAGCGCGAATAAATTCGGCCCAGGATTATCTTCATTAATTATTTTAATTGCCTTTTTGATTTCAGGATTCGCGCTAATCTATCGCGGCGCTAACCAGTTATATCGGATCGAGCTTGAACTATAATATATAAACTTCTTGATATTGTTCAGGTTCCGTTTTTCCAGTCTCGTCCCATAAAATGGTCTGATTCGGCTGAAAGCGCATAGGTTACTTTATCGATGTTTCGATTGACGGCTTCGGTCGATTTTAAATTTGCCAGGTAACGCAGAATTTCTTTTTGCCGACTTGGCGGCAGTGCATCCCAATTAGCTTGAGCTATTGGATTTTTCTTAAGTGCGAGAACAAGTTTAGATGGCATTTCGTGCTGCGGGCCATTCTTGTAATTATCATTGAACTCTAACTCAATTGTTACTTCGTCGCCGACTTTTGTGTCAGAAACTTTGCGTACATCGCCGTGCAGATATAAATAGAAATCGCCGTTCCCTACCGGCATCATGTTGATGTGCCATGGCTCATCAGGTTTGCCGTTGACGTTCACTAAAACCGGCATCGGTTTGCGCCAGCCGGCTTTCAATTTTTTAGCAAATGATTTTGTAACCAAAACATACGGATTTATTCCGCGGATTTGCATTTTGGCCTGAAAAGTTAGCGTAGCCATAACACGAATTATAAAACTAAATATGCAGTAAAGATTTAAGCTGGACGATCAGTTCGACGATAGCAAAATTCATCAGCCCGAAAAGGATTGAAAAACGTTTTCGATAGCCTAAGATCTGGCCGAAAATATAGCCGTACGCAATCAAAATCAGTGCGACTTCAAATTCCGCTAAGCTAAACGCGGAATGTAACGTTATCCAGCCAAAACCTGATGAAATGAAAAACAAGATTGGCAGCGCGCTGCCATAAAACATGTACAAAAACGATTCTTTGAAAATTTCAACCAGATCTTTGCGGCCAAGCCTTGATTTTTTCTCCAAACCTCTCGCGAACGCAGTCGCGTAATATTCTGACACTGCAACGGCAAGTAATGCGAACAATATTGTTGCGACCATATCCCACGCACTGTCTTCGTGCCCCTCAAGCGTCAACATCAAGGTTGCAGTGATTATGACACCGTAAATTGACCGCCCAATATGCTTAACATTAGCTTTTTGAACCATTCAAATAATTGTAATGTATTTATATGTTGAATAGTGCAAAAGTTCTAAATTTATCTAGTTTGATGCAAGGCTTTATCAACAATCATTGATTGAATAATTCGAACGTGACATATTGTCTAAGCCCAGCCCTCGTAGTATGGCGTGCGTGGAGCGTCGGCTGCCTTGTTTCGGTTAGTTGATTTGATAGAAGGTTTTTTATCGAACTTGTCTTTGTTCATACATAATCCTCCTTCTTTACTTTACTTAGTTTAAACATCCCTTCAGGTATTAGCTATAAGAAATTTAATAGGCTTACTATTCTATAATCACTAAGCAACAGTGAGTTTTATCATAGAAAGCTTCAGGAATAGCCGTAATAATAATTAATGCTAAGCGGAGGTTTGCTATGGGATACCGTGAGTTAATCAAAAAGGTGCAACATTACTCTGGATTTACCGATTCCGAATCACAGGATGCGCTGGATTGCATGGTTGAGACATTGGCGTCACATCTGGATGATGGCGAACGCAAGGATTTCGCCAGTCAACTGCCGCAGGAATTAAAAGATCGGGCCATGATGGTGACGCCCGCCGCGCACGCCGAAAGACACAGGATGCTTGAGCAATTCATGGACTACCAGAATGTTGATGAATCGAGAGCCAAAAGACAGATGTTATCAGCCTGGCATGCATTGAAAGATGCGATTTCTGTTGGAGAAATCAACCACATCAGATCGCAATTACCCAATAAAATCGTGGCATTTCTTCATTAATTTAGTCGTTATTCTGGCTCAATAAATCCAGGTCAATTTCGAGATCGGAAAATTTTTGCTGAACTAGTTTGCGGGCGTCTTCTACGCCCAAATTATAGATATCAGCGCCGATATTCTGCAGCACGATCGCTATTATTTCCTCAGCCACGATTCTGCCGAAAGCTTCGCCGTCCTGTTCCTGAATGCGGGTGATGACCTCGTCGATACATTTTTTGCGTGTCTGCTCATCGCTGACGTCCCATTTCCTTTGCATGCAATCATGGTATCATGATAGATTTGAAAATTAGTTTTCAAACTTTAAAATTGTTAATGGAATGTCTGAAAGAAATAAATCGCCACAACTCGATCGGCTAATAATACTTTTGAATCCTGCCAGCACGAATCATGAGCACGCCAAAAAGTATGTTTCGGAAATCGAACGGTTGTTCCCGAAAAAATCGACTACTATCCTGCAAACTTCGCCGGATGGGAAAGAAGCAACTGCATCTATCTTACGCGAGCATGCCAGTATTCTTGGACCGCGCACCCTACTCTGCATCGTTGCCGGTGACGGGACAGTTAACTTCATCGTTAAT
This sequence comes from Saccharimonadales bacterium (SeqCode), assembly GCA_035478715.1. Classification (GTDB taxonomy): domain Bacteria; phylum Patescibacteriota; class Saccharimonadia; order Saccharimonadales; family UBA4665; genus JAICLK01. The sequence continues at coordinate 2,258 of DATIJK010000089.1, read as the reverse complement.
TTTCTATTAACCGATGAGTCATTACCTAAAAAAGCCAGAGCTACGGTACTATTGCCTCTCTGGGGCGGTAACGGCAACGACATGTCGACTATGTTGAATGGTAGGCCGGGCGTCTCAAAGGTTAAAAAAATATTTGAACATGGACAAATCGTAAAAGTTAAGCCGCTCTATTGTAGGATGATGCTAGAAAATCAAAAACCTGCGTTATTCTTGGCGGGAAATTGTTTGGGTTTCGGTGCTAGCGGAAGTTTGTGTTTTCACCTTAATTCGAAAGCGCATCGTGAAAGTGCATTATTACGCATGCCCGGCGGTACATTGCCGCAGACAATCGCGACGGTATGGTCCGGTCTAAATACATCATCAGGATTCGATATTTTTGAATCTGGCACACAGACTACCATTTACGAACGGACAATTTATAATGGTCCGGTTGTTGCTAAATACTATCATCAGCCCGTGCAATTGTTAGACGATTATTTCTACATGGACACATGGCACTCAAAAATACCGGTCACAACGCCATTGAGTGCGCTACTGTCTTTCCAGCGGCGTACGCTAAGACGATCAAAAAATCATTATTTTAAAAAAGCAGCGTTCACCATATTGAGTGAGGTTTGGGCGCAATTCGATGGCGAGCCGTATAAAGTGGTGTCAAATACAAAAATAGAAATCGGCATTTACGAGCAGCCATTTTATGCGCTCAGTATGGTTATTAAAGGCAACGATTTACCAGCTGCTTAACCATAAATTACATATCTGTTTAGGATTTACGAGCTTTCGAGCCGCCAGCGAGTCGTTCGAGTTGGCCTATGTAATCATCGATGATCTTTCGGTCATCCGTTAGTAGCGAAACGGCTAGCCGTATCCACTCGATCAGTCCCAGTAAATCTTTTTTAGTGATATCTTTCGGTTGTTTGTGTAGATGATTACGGACTTGCCGGTCTACGAACCGGCTGGCAGCAGGACCCAAAAACGCAAAAGTAATCTGCACGGTCTTATCGTACACGCTATCGCGCTTTTGCGCAGCCACGTCAGGCATCCTCAATTTTCTTTAATTTTTTTGCCCCAAGCGCCATCAGTATCAAGCCCCATGCTATGATAGCCAGCAAGATATAATCAATTACTAGTATCGCACCAAGCGAATGTTTGAATTTCGCCGCGAACGTGTTATCCACGAATTGAATCGCGATAGCGCCTGTTATAGCGACCACTATGCCGTTTGATAATTGGCTAAGTAATTTTCGATATAATAGTCCATTTGCAAATTTCGCATATAACCGGAATTGATATGCACTGAGGATTGCCACGAACCATGCGAATAATTGGGGGATGATGAACGTTACAATGAGCACTGGCGTGTTCAGGTAATAGACTTCATGCTGCGAATGGTAATTCATTACCAGGGCCGTGAAAATAACTGAAAGCGAAATGATTATCAGCGCAAAATTACGCATGCCAGCCAAGCTCGCCTTGTTTTTACTGAGTGTAAGGAGTTTATAAGTGCCATTATTGATGTATATAAATGCAATCAATTCAAATAGCAGACTGACATAATTTTCAATGATTACAGATGCCGGCTTGAACGCATCATTATGCATTACGATATTATTCATGATGAGCGCGGTAATCATCGGCACGATCAAGCCAAATGCCAGGACGCCCATGCCGACCATAATGCTTTGGAAGGCTTTGCCGTCATCGAAGCCTTTGATTGAATGGGCATATAGACGAAGCTTTTCGAAGGCATAAAACGCCGTATACCAGATGACACCGTACGGAATTAACAGTGCCAAAATTGCTAGGCGGTACTCCATGCTGGAAATATTTAATTGCTGCAATGTATGCGGGTCTGGCGGTAACCCCAACGCCAACAGACTACCTATCACTGCCAGGATGATAAACCAAGCCATCGGCGAAATTTTCCTGAACGTAAGCTGCCTCCTCTGTTCAAGGCATGTTATACAATGAAAAAAAAATTATTAACATACCGCTTATGGCAAAACGCTCATTCTTTTGTCTTTTTATTGGTGTCTGTTTTATCAGGTCATTCCTATGAGGGTGTAAATTCGTGTTTTTCAATATTTAAAACGCAACGTGGTTATTATTTGTGATAATTCCGTCAAATGGTCTATGATTTAGCAATGAATGATGTTGCTGAAAAATTTTGGCTGGAGAGCGAATCGGCCGAACTCTACGAGAAATACCTTGTTCCCGGTTGGTTCAACGCTCTGACGGCCATAACCATGGATTATGTCGGT
>DATIJK010000088.1:0-8977 GCA_035478715.1 Saccharimonadales bacterium (SeqCode) | reverse complement strand
TGCTTGAGCACGTTATACAATACAAAATAGCGCACAAAGGGGATTAATCCAAGCAAAAGCAGTGTGTAGCCGATGGTTGCGAACACCATATACGGCTTGTACATGATGTATGCGCGGACAATCGCCGACATCGATTTGAACACGTGCTCCCACATATTGTTGAACAGACGGGACTCGCGGGTCTTCGGATTTGTCTTGACCGGAATGCTGGTGATTGCGATGCGTTTGTTGCCGGCCTGGATAATCGTTTCCATGGTGTAGCTGAACTGCGTGATGATGTTTAATCGAATCAACGCGTTCTTTGAATAGGCGCGGAAACCACTGGGTGCATCCGGGATTTCGGTTCCGGCCGCTTTATTAACGATGAAACTGCCGAAACGCTGCAGCATTTTCTTCAGCGGTGAAAAATGGGCGATCTTGTCTGTCTGGCGGTCCGCAACAACGATATCCGCCTTGCCGTTGATGATCGGCTGGATCAGATCCGGTATGCGGTCCTGCGGATATTGGTTGTCGGCATCGGTGTTTACGACGATATCCGCGCCGTGTTCCAGTGAGTACATCACACCGTCGCGGAAGGCACGGGCCAGTCCGACACGATTCGGGTTCTTGATAATATGTTTGACGCCATGTTTTTTGGCGACTTCAACCGTCTTGAGGTTCGGACTGTCGTCAATAATCAAAATTTCCAGGTCGACACCTGGAATATGCTTGGGAATCGAATCCAGCACGATACCGAGCGTATCTTCTTCTTTGTATGTCGGAATCTGAACGAAAACTTTAACGTTACTCATCTATGGCCTCAGTTTCTTGCTGGCAATTATAGCATTTTTCACCTGTTATTGCCTGCAATTTACGGCATGTACCTGCGCCAGCGGGTGTTGTGCAGGCCCATGATCGCCGTAACTGCCGAGAGTTCCCGGACGGTGCCGTTTCTGATCATATCCATGACTGCGGTGTCCAGGCGGTACGCGTTAACTCGTAAATCGCCCTCTTCAACGTCCGGATGTACTGAGCGCGGATCCCACATGCCGTTGCCGATTTCGGCTGCGAACAGATTGAATGGTTGCCGGTTGACGCTTATCGATGACAAGAGCGTTGGAAGTATTTGCTCCACATCTTCAGGACGTAACCCGAATACGCCTGCTTCTTCGGCGGCTTCGCGCATCGCAGCGTCCGCGATGCTTTGGTCGGTCGCTTCGACGCCGCCGGAGATAAGTTCACGGCTCCAAATGCCAATCTGCCCTAAGCGGGCGGCTTGCTCAAGCGAAAGATTTTCGTGGCCTGGACGCTGGTGCGGATAGCGAACTTGGTCGACGAGCAATAGATATGCATGCCCCAGGACTTTTTCAAGGGCAGCAACGGATACGCCATCAGCCATTTCGTTGACTACCTGATAACCGGTACTACCATTAGCGCGTTCAACGACATGGACGCTGCTGCGCACAAATCTGGCCGCTCCAGCCGGCGCGATATGATCCCGCAAATTTACGACTTCCAGTAGCCGCGGAGCAGGTTGTGGTTCCGGCAAGTCGGTCGCGTTTTCGTTATAGTTTGCGAAGGGTCCTTCTGTCATTTGCACAGCGGCAGCGATTCCCAATATCTTATCGCGTGCGCGCTTTCTTAGACCAGTCGTTTCTGGTCGGGCTGGTAAATACGGTGCTCCATTCAAATGATTCGAAAAATCAGACCTATATGCATCGAATTTATTCCAATCTGCCAACGCGTAATGCAAGAATGTCACGACGTTCTCATCAACATTCGCAGCAATATCTAATGACCTAAGCTCTTTGCGTGTGTAATCGTTGATAAAGAAGCCGAGCTGCGCATCATATCGGATCTGGTGGGCGTTCGGCACGCCAATGCCGCGCTCGCGCATAGTTTGGACGGTGCGGCTCAAATCCTGTATTTGTTCGGTGCTAATGTGTCGTATTTCGCCGTTGGGTAGGTTGGCGACATCTTTTCCTGGAACTGTTGATTTGATTATCAGGTTGCGCTCGCGGTCAACTGCGACTAACTGGGCGAGCCTTTCTGCGCCGACGCCATCGAGCAGGCCCGCCGTGCGGCGAGCAAACCATGTATCGATGTATTCTGAATCTGCCGATTCCAGCGGGCTGAATGACTCGCACTCGTATGAGGTGCCATCTTGTTCAAAGGTAAAGCGATAAATATAGCCGACACCCAGATGTATTTCGGCAGATTGGAATCCTGGGATTTTTGAAGGTTGTTCCCATGGGCTGGCGCTATCGGGATTATGCGCACGATCGATACGATCCAGCAGTGGGACGGCCCCGTCGCTATAGTTTGCAAAAGCCGCTTCATAGGGTATGAGCGCATCCTCTAATAACTCCGGTTCAAGATAAGTAGTATGTAGACCGGTATGACGGACTAAATCGTGAGCCTCAGCAACAGCGATCATAAGCAAATTATACGATATTAGTGCAAATTAATCAAGTTATGACTGGGCGAGCTGCCACTGCCAGGAGCTGCGCACAGCATCTTCGATGGTGTGCTTTGCCTGCCAGCCAAGTTCGCGGATGGCTTTTTCCGGAACCGCGAAGTATGATACGGGATCGCCGGCGCGGCGCGGACCGATTTCGTAGGGGACTTTTACACCGTTGACCTTTTCAAACGCCTTGATCAATTCCAATACGCTGGTGGGTGTGCCGGTACCCAGGTTATAAATCTCGAAACTGCCGTTTTCCTGTTTTTCCATTTTCTGCAATGCAGCGACATGGGCTTTGGCCAGATCAACTACGTGGATGTAGTCGCGCAGGCATGTGCCATCGTGCGTATCATAATCATCGCCAAATACCTGGAAAGGTTTATTTTCTTTAACCGCTCTGACGATAATGGGCAGCAAATTCTGCGGTGCGCCTTTCGGTGATTCACCAATTTTGTACGATCCATGAGAACCTACTACGTTGAAATAGCGCAAGCTTGTTTTTTTGAGGTGCGGATTCGCTTTGTGAGTATCACGCAACATAACATCGCACATGAATTTGCTCCAGCCGTATGGATTTTCCGGGTTGCAGGCTTCGTCTTCGGTAACTTGCGCTGTCGGCGGATTACCGTAGACTGCCGCACTGGATGAAAACACGATGTTGTGTACACCGGCATCAATCGCTGTTTCTAGCAGTGTCATAAACCCGGCGACGTTGTTCTGGTAATACTTAAGCGGTTCGGCGACGGATTCGCCCACGGCCTTATATGCAGCGATATGGATGATGCCGTCGATACGTTCGATGCGCAGGATCTGCTGCAGCATCTTGTGATCGCGGTAATCTGCTTCGTAGTACACGATATGCTGGCCGGTGAGATGTTCCAATCGGTCGATCGATGATTTTTCGGACGTGCTGAAATTATCCAGAATAACAGGGTGGTAGCCAGCTTCGATAAGCTCTACCACGACATGTGAACCAATATAGCCGGCTCCGCCGGTGACCAGAATGTTTTTCATGCGCTGCCCAAATTAATTAGTAGCTATTATAACAGAATTAATATCAAATACAAGTTATGCTTACGCCGGCACGTTTCCGGTGTTGCAAGTATCATACTGTAAAGATTGTTACTGAATACCCAGTACAAATTGAGCATACTGGTGCACTATGTCTGATATGAATCAAACCAACGGACTTGCAATCAGGGCTGCAAAAAGCAGCTGGTCAAAAGCGTATTTCCGATTTTTACGTTCAAAAGACGAAAGCGTAGTACTGAAAATAGCTCCACTGGCACTAGCGGGCATCTTACCCCTAGACATTCTATCCAATATAATCCCGGTAGTAGGCGAACTAGACGACCTAGGCTACATAATCCTACTGGTAGCGGTAGTTTTCAAAACGCTAAAACAAGTCAACAAATACCGATAAACACCTTTAATTTATTGGATTCAATCCAAAGTTTTTTCTAGGAATTCGGTCATTTGTTTTTGGAAGTTTTCTGTTGAGAATTTTTTTGCTGATTCTTTGATCTCTGATTCTTTGTATTTTTTGGGGTCGAAGTTTTTTAGGGTATTTGCCAGTGCTTCTACCGTTTGAGGTTCGAAGAATTCTCCGGTTTTGCCTGGCTCGATGTAATTTAGCGCGCCGCCGGCTCCGTAGGCGATTACCGGCGTGCCCGAGGCCAGTGCTTCAATACTTGCTATGCCGAAATCGTCTAGCAATGCAAAAATATAGGCTGCTGAAGTTTGGAGTAGGCGGACTACCTCATCGTTGCTTACAAATCCTGCAAACTTAACAGATGGTCCGGCTATGGTTTCCAGTCGTTTTCTATCCGGCCCATCGCCGTATACCGTCAATGGCAAATCCAGTTTCGTACAAGCTTGCACGGCCAAATCAACGCGCTTATACGGTGTGAGTCTGCCGCCGGCTAAGAATCCGCTCCTTGAACTTTGATCTTTGGAGTTTGAACTTTCGAACCTAGAAATGTCCACGGGAGGAAATATTACCGTGGAATCGCGGCCGTAGTATTTCTTTATTTCCTGCTGAATGTGCGTGGAATTCGCAATCATATAATTCGGGCGCTGGGCTGCTTTGTAATCCCATTTGCGCAGCGGTCCGACTAGCAATTTCAGGCCTAAGCGGGCAAGGGGATCGAACGCGCCAAACCCCGGATGTTCCATGTATTCCTGGTACCGGCTCCAGTAGTAGTGTGTCGGCGCGTGGCAATAATTGATGTGCAACGTTTCGGTCGGTACCTTGATGCCTTTCGCTTCCGCACCTGAGCTGCTGATTACCAGATCATACCCATCGAATTTAAGATGCGTGAACCACCAGATTCTCAAAAATGGGATGTACTTCCGGACTTTCCCAAAATGCTGCAGCCATCCCGTCTTCACTTTTCCATCAAACTTAGCCCGCCATTCGTCCGTGCAATACGACGTATAAACCGGCGCGTCTGGAAACATTTTGTGCAATTCGTAAACCACGAGCTCTGCACCGCCGCCCACCAACCAGTCGTGAACGATGGCTACTTTAAGTGATGATAGTTCACGGTTTTTCATTTTTTTCGTGTTGTTCGTTTGTGAAAAGTGATTTGAATGTCTTTATCAGAATGGTAATGTCTAGCCAGAAACTCCAGTTCTGTGCGTAGTACAAGTCAAGTTTTCGGCGTTCTTCAAATGGAATGTTGTTGCGCCCGGCTACAACCGCCAATCCTGTCATTCCGGATTTAACGCTTAAAATCGTGTGTCGTTTACCGTATTCAGCCAGGTCTGCCGGAATTAATGCACGCGGTCCAACCAAACTCAGTTCGCCGCGGAATACATTGAACAACTGCGGCAGTTCATCGAGGCTGGTTTTGCGGATGAAGTTTCCAACCTTTGTATTGCGCGGGTCTTTTACTAAAAAATTGCCATTAGCGCGAAATTCTTTCAGTAGGTCCGGCCGCTTCATCTTCGCAAACCCCTCATCCGGAGTTAAGCCGTTATAGGCGACTTTTATTGAGCGGAATTTAAAGACGCGGAATTCCTGGTTAAAACGCGTGAGCCGAACCTGGCGCAGAAAAACCGGCCCGCGATCCTCCAGTTTCACGGCAATTGCAACCAGTAACATGATCGGCGAAAAAATTACTATCAGCAAGCTGCTGAGCGCTAAATCGAACAGCCGTTTGACAATCCGTCCCCACCCGAAAAGTGCTGTTTGGCGCACGGTTATAACAGGCGTAGAGCCGCGGAACAACTCGACATTTACGTTGCCCACGAACAATTCAGAATTACCCGGTACGAACCGGTAAGTCGCGTGGTGCTCCTGGGCATAGGTTAAAATCTCTGAGTTTCTCGTTTCATCGGAGTATAGTTCCGTCTGAAAAATTCCGTGCAAGTTGGGGTTTAGGTTTTCCTGCAGGAATTGGACGAAGTTGGAATACAGAGGCAAGTCATTTTTGCCGATGGCCCGCTTGCCGCCGACTACGCCGATTATATTGTAGCCGGAACGTTTGCTGTCTTTAAGGTGTTCTACCAGCTCGCGGGACATATCAGTGTTGCCGACGATTAATACTCGACTTAATCCAACCTTATATCCAAATAATTGCCCGCGGATGAATCTGGCGAGATTCCGGAATACAACCAGAAATACGAATGCTAATATGAAGCCGTAAATTGGAACTAATTTGGCTGGGAAAATCGGCGTGACGCTGATGAAATTCCAGAATATTACGAATGTCAGCCCGACGAAGGATCCGATTAGTAGTCGTGGTAGTTCACTAAACCTGTTTTCATAAACGCTGCTTTTATATAACCCAAGCAGGGCGAAAATCAGAATCCAGAACGGTAATAGAACCACGAAAACGGTAATGTACGTATGCGACGGAATCGGGTGGGATACAGGGACTTTGCTTGCGGCGCGGATGCCGTAACCGCCGATAAATGCGGCAAGCAGCGCCAGAAAATCACCTACTACGAGCCAGAGGTTGTAGACCAGCGAGGCGTTCGATTTCATATAGATACAAAAATTATATATTGAATCCTGCAGTGTTGATTTTAAGATTACAACACTAGCGGTTTAAAGCAGTTATTGCTTGTATACTTGATTGTATCATTATGCAAACTGATTCAAACTCAAAAGCATCGGTATTTCTGACTGCCGGAATCGCAGTGATTCTGGCAGTGATTCCGTTCCATGCGTTCCTGGCGGTATGGGGGGCAAGCATTTTCGGGCATTACACGCTTATCCGGCTCTGGAAAGATTTGTTGCTGACCGTGTTGTTTGTTTTAGCGGTTTGGCTGGTTATTAAGAACAGGCCACTGTTGCAAGCGATGCGGAAATCGCGATTATTCAAATTGATCGCAGCGTATGCGTTCGTGCAGATTTCGCTAGGTTTGGCCGGTTATCTTCGGCATGATGTGGACAGAGCTGCGCTGGGGCAGGGGTTGATCCAAGACTTGCGGCTGTTCGCTATGTTCTACGCTTCATTCGTAGCTGCCAGCTATTCGCCGTGGCTGCGGCAACATTGGCAAAAAATAGTGTTGATTCCAGCTTCTATCATTATCGCAATCGGACTATTGCAGGTTACCGCGTTGCCGAATGATTTCCTGTCACACTTTGGGTACGGACCATCGACGATTAGACCATACGAGTTGGTCGATCAAAACGGCGGTTACGTTCGCGTGCAATCGACGCTTCGCGGCGCGAATCCGCTTGGTGCGTATCTGGTGATTGTTATCGCCGCATTCGCAACGCTGTTCATCGGCAAAAAATTCAGGAAAAAAATCCCGAATGATTCGCTGTGGTGGTTCTTGCTTGTCGGTGCAGCTTCCGTAATTGTGCTTTATTTCACGTATTCGCGAAGTGCTTTGCTTGGCGCAATCATTTCGGTCGGTGTTGTCACCTGGCTTTGCATCAAGAACGCACAGATTAAAAAATGGCTGCTCATCGCGGCCGCCGCCTGCTGCCTGGTGTTCGGCGGGCTAGTGCTGGCGCTGCGCCACAATGCGGTGTTTGAAAACACGGTTTTTCATACCAGCGAGCAATCCCGGGCGAAAAGAAGTTCCAATCAGGACCGGTCTACTGCATTACGGGTCGGTATTCACGATGTTGCTCACCAGCCGCTCGGGCGAGGTGCTGGCAGCGCAGGGCCGGCTTCGGTACACAATAACCATCCGCCGCGGATCGCCGAAAATTACTTTTTGCAGATCGGCCAGGAAGCAGGCTGGCTCGGTTTGGCGATATTCTTAGGAATCTATGTGTTGGTAGCGAAAGAACTCTGGGACCGCCGAAAAGACGGGGATGGGCTACCAATTGTTTTGCTGGCAAGCCTCGCAGGATTGACATTCGTGAACATGCTGTCCCACGCCTGGGCGGATGACACGCTTGCCTATCTCTGGTGGGGTCTAGCCGGTATTGCGATTGCACGGGCTTCTGCAAAACAGCACATTGCGCCTTAAATTCTGCGCTTCGCGCTCACCGTACCCACAAGTACGGCTCCCTTACGATGCTCAAATTTAAAACACACTGCACTATTTTGCAGAACCCCTTATCGGTGGACAACTTATCAGTTTGCAGCATTAATTTGCTTGATTACACTACGAGTTCGCAGATATATTTTCGAAGTTCGGTGATATCTGCTGGCGTGATCGTTTCGATTCCAAACATGAAGTTGAATAGTTCTTTTGTGCGACGCTTGCCGATCCGGCCGTGGATCACGCGGGTGTTATCAAGTAAGAGCAATTGGCCCGGTTCAAGTGCGATGTCATGTTCATGCTCAGACAGGTCGATACCGTGTTTCGCGTAAAATTCGGCCTCGTATTTGTAAGCGTCGCCTTCTGCTATTTTCATATCGTTTTGGAACCACTGGCCGACCGTTTTGTCGATCTGGTCAGCAAACTCAGGCGCAGCACTCAGCGCGTCTATGAATCTAATAAAGCAAGCTAATCTGTAGGTGTTATGGCCGATCCATCCATCGCCATATTTTCTTGCATACGCACGAATTTTATTTTCAATTTCGGCGGGAGTTAATTGAAGATGCCCAAGCATTCCGTGTAATTCGACTAGTCGAGTCCGAGCAGTTACTTCATGGGTCGTTGAAGCAGGCAGGTATATACCAACGTGCGAGACGAACAACTGATCTTTACTCTCGATGAACGGGTGGCCCATATCAAAATGGAGCACCTGGAAGCTCGTAGCGACAACGTCGTCACAGACCGGTATCTGGTCTGCTTTCGCGAGCTGAATACGATTGCCAAAACGCTTTTGCATCGGCAAATTCGTGCGGTCGATGCTGCCAATAAAATCTTCTTGTACTCGGATCGCGTCAAATTCGTCCTTGATATTGTCCAGCACTGTCCAGCCGTGGTCGTAATATTGATCGGGTATTTGAATTGCTGCGTCATATACTCGATAAGTTGTATCAAACAACAGGCGTTGATTGTTAAATAAATCTGCCGAATATGTAGCATTTTTTGTAGCCATAAAGCCATCCTGATTGTAAAAAATTACGTGTTTTAGCGTTTCTAGCGTGTGTACGCCGTGTTACCACTCCACAT
>DATIJK010000087.1:0-2813 GCA_035478715.1 Saccharimonadales bacterium (SeqCode) | reverse complement strand
CGTTGTAAAAATATTAGCGGGTATTTATATACCCTATTCAGCCCTGAAAATAACTTTAAAATGCCTGTTATAACAGATATGTCGCATTGTTTTAAAAACAGCATTTAATTTTAGCCCCGTCATCTTATCCACAAGTGTTTTTCGATTTTTTGATTCTAGGCTCAAAAAATGGCCAATTATACGTGATTTTTCATGGAATTGGATCCCGATACTGACAAAAATGAGCCCAAAATGCATCAAATTGGGCGCAAATTGCGGTTTTACGTGGACTTTCTGAATTGTTGTCAAAATAAAATAGGCTTCAGCACCCGCCGAAGCCTATTTGAAACCTTACTATGCAATTATGATTTTGTTTTTTCAAGCGAAATCGTGAGCGGCGCGTCGTCCACGGCCACGGCGGCCTCGTATTTGAACGTCTGATCCAGCGCCAATTCCGTTGAAAGCGTCTCTGCCATGATCACATCGGCGTGCTCTTCGATAGCCTTGCGCAGATTATCGTCGGTACTCGATAGGCTAAGCAGTATTCGGTCATCTACATTCAGTCCGGCCTTCTTACGCTCGTTCTGGACGTGCCTGATAACCTCTCGCATCATACCTTCGCGTTTGAGCGCCGGCGTTATTTTGGTATCAAGGGTAACTTTTAACGCGCCCTTGCCAGGCTTGACCTCGATGTTCTTTACGTTCAGCTCTTCCAGCAATATAGCGGCATAGAATTCAGATTGCGGTTCGTCATGCGCCAGGAACTGTAGCTTCGCGCCCGATAACGCGACTTTGCTCAGCGGTTGTCGGGTTTTCAACCTCGATTCGGCACGCTGGCTCAGGCCCTGGTTTATCGCTTCACGGAGTGTTTTCATCTTGTCCAGCACCAGTTTGTCGACGTGCCCAGCTTCCGGCCAGTCGCGCAAGTGTACGCTTTCGCCAAGTTCACTGCCCGTCAATTTCTGGAACAACTCCTCAGCCAGGAAGGGCGTGAACGGCGCCATCACGTGTGCGAGCTGGACAAGCACATAGTGCAGCGTCATGTAGGCATTGTTCTTGTCGGCATCGTCGCCCGATTTCCAGAAACGCCGGCGCGATCGCCGCACGTACCAATTTGACGCGTCGTCAATGAACGGCATGATCGGCGCGATCGCGTTCGGGATATCGTATTTCTTCATGTTCGATTCGACTTCCGCGGTCAATTCATGCAGCCGCGATACGATCCATTTGTCAAGCGGATTCGTCAGCGCGCTGCTTGGATCCTGCAATTTTCCGTCCCAAACCCAGCCGTCCACGTCCGCGTAGAGCGTGAAGAAATCGAACATATTCCAGACCATATTCAATTTACGGGCCACGTCAGCCACGTCTTTGTCGACCAGCGAGAAATCTTCGCCATTTAAAAGTGGCGACGATAGTAGTAAATATCTCAACGAATCGGCCGAATATAAGTCCATCAATTCGTTCGGGTCTGTGTAATTGCCGAATTGCTTGGACATCTTGCGTCCATCGTTGCCGGCGAGCGTGCCGGTGACTATCACATTACTGAACGAGTTAGTATCGAACAGCCCGACACTGACTGTGTGCAGGTAGTAGAACCAGGCCCTGACCTGCCCCACGTATTCCGCGATAAAGTCGCCCGGAAAGTTCTGCTCAAACTTCTCTACGTTCTCGAATGGGTAATGGAATTGTGCAAACGGCATGGAGCCGCTTTCGAACCAGCAGTCCAGAACCTTATCGATGCGCGTGTACTTAACGCCATCTATTGTAAACGTTACATCATCAATCCAGGGCCTGTGGTAGTCTTCCAACTCTACGCCGCTTAACTCCTTGAGCTCTTCGTAGCTCCCAACCACCTTGATGTGTTCTTTACCACTTTTATCTTTGCCCTTCCATACCGGCATGGCCGTTGCCCAGAACCGGTCGCGGCTCAAATTCCAGTCGGGCGCGCTCTCGACAGTCTTGGCAAACCGCCCCCGCTTGATATGTGCCGGGAACCAGTTCACATTGCCGTTCTGCTCGAGCATCTCCTCGCGTTGATCGGATACATTCATGAACCAACTGGGGTGCGCCCGGTACATCAGCTTCGTGCCGCACCGGTGGCAATGCGGATAACTATGAGTGATATACTCTACTTTCCAAACATCGCCCCTGGCAAGTAGTTCCTTTGCGATAGGCTTGTTGGCGTCCCATACATACTGCCCCTTCCATTCGCCGGAGCTATAGAATCCGTTATCATCTATATTGCTAACGAACGGAAAACCTTCTTTTTTGGACAGCTCGAAATCCTCCTCGCCATACGCGGGAGCCAAGTGAACGATGCCGGTTCCCTCGTCCAAATTGACGTAATCGGCGTGCCAGATTTTGTGCGCGTTCTTGCCGCGGTCTTCAAACAATGGCTCGTACGATTTGCCGACCAAATTTTTTCCTGGAAAAGTTCGTAGCACTTTGTACATCAATTTTTGATGTTTTTCATCTGTTAGCACTTTGTCGAGCAGGTCTTCTGCCAAAATAAATTTCTGGCCTTCCAGCTCGACTTCCGCGTACGTGATGTCCTTATGCACGGCCGCGGCAGTGTTCGCTGGCAGCGTCCAGGGCGTGGTTGTCCAGGCCAACAAGTACGTGTCTTCGCCCTGCAATTTGAGCTTCACATAGACACTCGGATCGGTCACGTCCTTGTACGAATTATCCATGGCGACCTCGGCTTTGCTGATCGGCGTAGCGTCGCGGGTGCAATACAGCAGCACCTTTTCGCCTTCGTAAATCTTGCCTTCGTCGTATAACTTTTTAAACGCCCACCAGATCGACTCCATATACGGCTTGTCCATCGTCCGGTA
>DATIJK010000086.1:0-1922 GCA_035478715.1 Saccharimonadales bacterium (SeqCode) | reverse complement strand
TTGTGAATTATGCTACGTCATTTCGCGCGCGTCACAATTGTTATGTTGTATACTATTAGTCACTAGCATTTTCTTATGGAGGGTAACATCGTACGACGTTTTCATTGGGCTTTGGGCCCCCAGATTATGGTGGGTCTGATTGTGGCGGTATTTTTCGTTGCAGGTATTGGCAGCATGATGCAGGCACGCGCGGCACTTTTGACTGATATCGATCAGACCGCCCAGAGTCTTTCCAAACAACGGATTGAAATGAAACGCCAGGCCAAGCAATATGCATGGCAGAATTACCTGGCGGGCACGTATTCTTGGATATCGCCAGTGGATTGCAAAGTTGAGCATTGCATCGCACTGACATTCGACGATGGGCCGAACCCAATAACCACACCTGCAGTTTTGAGAATACTTGAACGTGAACAAATTACGGCAAGCTTTTTTGTGGTCGGTTCGCGGGTGCACGGCAATGAATCGCTGCTAAAACGGATGGTTGCAGACGGAGATGAAATCGGCAATCATAGCTGGTCGCATCCGGATTTCACGACGCTGAAGCCCGACCAAATTAAAAAGCAGATCATGCTGACACAACGTGCCGTCGAAGCTGCGGGGGTGCCAACGCCGACGCTATTCCGGCCGCCGTATGGCAACGTCGATAAGAAAGTCGTTGTTTCTACGCCGTTGACGATGATGTTCTGGAACGAAGACCCGCGGGATTGGGCTGCTGATTCGCCGGATCAGGTCGTACACGCAGTTTTGTCTTCTGCCAAACCCGGCGGCGTCATTGATATGCATGATATTTACGCCGTCACAGCTGACTCGCTTGGTCCAATCATAAAAAATCTCAAAGCACACAAATATAAGTTCGTGACTGCAAGCCAATTGCTCGGCCTAAAGCCGGGACAGCGCGGCTTATATTACGGCCGCCCATAATTATCGGAAATTAGTTTGGATGCACCATTGATTACTGTGGAATTGCTGTATAATTGGCAATAAATAGGAATCTTAACTATGCCAGAAGACAACACAAGCCCAGGTTCGGATCCAAGTAATCAAACACCAAAACCCCAACCAAAATTCAACTCGCTCGACGGATTTACCAATGCGCCCAAACAGCCCGGTCAATCTCCGATACCAGGCAGTGGAGCGCCAAAACCCGTCGGTCTGCAGCCAGGACTGCCGCAGACCATGGCTGCGCATAACCCGACACCAGTAAACACTCCAGCGCCCGGCAGTACAATCGGACTCGGCGGCGTTGCAAAGCCCACAGTTACCGGCCTGCCAAATTCGCAAGTAGCATCAGCGCCGACTCCAACTCCTACAGTAGGGTCCGTTGGAACCGGTGGAGGCCAGTCATCAACTCCGTTCGTTGCGCAGAAGAAATCCAAAAAGAAATTATGGCTGTTTCTGATCGTCCTATTTGTTCTATTACTTCTGGGTGCAGGTTATGCGTTCGCATTCTATCTGCCTTATACACCGGCAAACATGTACAAATCTAGTCTCGAAAACACCGGCCTGGCTGTCGACAAGCTGATAGATTACTCGCATAAGCAACAGGATGTGCATTACAAAAGTTACAAATTCGACGGCAAGTTGAACGTTAAAAGTCCAGATGCTAGTTTTGACTCAACCTTAGACGGAAACGTTGGCGAAAAGAATGGCCAAGTCACCATGACCGGAGACTTCATGAGCACGCATGTCAAAGCCGATGTCCGCTACATTACCAAGGCAGGCGGCACCAGTCCAGATGTCTATGCTCAAGTCAGCGGTGTCAAAACGATTCTGAATTCGGCAGGCGCAGGCGCCCTGGCGAAATACGACGGCAAATGGATCGTGATAGACCATACGTTGATCGACTCATATGTCAGCAGTCTGAAGAGTATGGCGTCAGAATCGACTGGCAGCGATATTACGAATGCGGACAAATCACC
>DATIJK010000085.1:0-28355 GCA_035478715.1 Saccharimonadales bacterium (SeqCode) | reverse complement strand
TTCCCTGCTTTTGCGGCAGATTTCTCTTCGGACTTTTCAGCCTGAGTTTCGTCTGCGTCGTTTTCTACGACCGTTTCTTCAACGGGTGCGGCTTCAACTACAAGCTCTGCCTCTTTGACTTCTTTATTTTTTGATTCGTCTTTGGCTGCCTTAGCCATAATCTCTCCTTTCGTGGTGCAAACGGCTTATTAAGCCTCCCACAAATTAATAATCCTATTTTACCATTAATATCAGAAAAATCTAATTTTTATTCTATAAGATCGGACTCTTCGCCATATAAGTAATCCGCGATTTGCATAATTAAAGCGCCTACTAATCCTCGTTCAGCTAAATATTTTGATAGTACGTGTCGTCTAGACATATTACTAACATCAACAGTTTACCCTCGCTCGTCTGGCGAAGCATAAAAAGCATAAGGTGCATATCTTAACGACTCAACAACATCATCTACACCTAAATGTATATCAGCGATATCCGCAGAGTTTGCGCCCATAATTGCGCTAAGATCATGGCCGCTTTCTGCCCACAATCTTGCCAGCGCAATTTCCGGAATCATTTCAGCGTCAATAGCCCTACCCTCAATGCCCACGCTACCTTAATTCATATGTTTAAGCTTCGATTTCGACGCCCATACTTCGGGCGGTGCCTGCGATCATCTTTTTTACCGCTGGAATGTCGTCGGTGTTCATGTCTTTGGCTTTGGCTTCGGCGATTTCGGTCAATTGCGCGTCGGTCAACTTTTTGCTGACTTTTTCGCTGTTTGGTCGGCCTGAACCCTTTTGGATACTCAATTTTGCCCTGATCAGGTCATCTGCTGGCGCACCGACAACGCGGAAACTCATCGTGCGATCATCAAATACTGTGATATGAGCGGTAACGGTTTGTCCTTGCATGTCTTTGGTAGCTTCGTTAAACGGATTGATAAAATCCATCATGTTGACACCATATTGGCCCAAAGTACTACCGACGGGCGGCGCGGCAGAAGCCCGGCCGGCTGGGATTTTCATCTTTAAATTAGCTTTAACTTGTTTTGCCATGATTTTCTCCTCTCACGGAGTGCGTAACTGCATAAGTTTACAACACTATTTAACTGAGGTCAACTGATTATTCTTCGCCCGTTTGCCCTCTACTACGCAAATTATGAAGTGTTATCGAACATGCAAGAGCATTAGCACATAGTGCAATCGGATCGCCACCGATACGTTCTTGCACGAGTTGTCCACCATGACTCACCCGCGCCCAGCACCTTTCAGAGCCTTCAACAAATCCACAGAGAAAAACACCTGCATGATCTGCCGCGTATTTTACTGCGCAACCAGCCTCCTGACTGAGTTCAGTAAAATTCGTTGTTTCAATTAGAGCCATAATTTTCTATCCTATATTTTCGCGTAAATTCAATTGTTCGATTCTCGAGAATGTGAAATCGGCAACAGCGTGATAACCCATCTCGCTTTCAGTAAGAGCACCTTGGTATGTTCGGGCTGCTTCCAGTCTTGTGAGAGCCGCCATGTTAATTGCTGCAAGCGTCGGTATATTTGCATGACGGAATGCCGCACTTGCAATTTGATGCAATACATCGGGTGTACCGATGGCAATTAATAGACGCTCATCATCGCTCAAATCGCCATACGATTTTTCACCAACCGCTCTTGGATCAATTTCTACATCCGCTTTTTGCACTTCGTGGCCCATAGATCGTACTTTACACGCGTTTGACTTGTAGACCGTCGAGTTCTACCGGGGTTTCGCGGCCGAACATGTTGACCAGGACCTTGAGTTTGCCCTTTTGCGCGTCGATTTCGGAGATGCTGCCGTCGAAGCCCTTGAATGGACCGTCGGTAATACTGACGACTTCGCCGACCGCGTAGTCGATCTTGTGTTTCGGTTGCTCGATGCCCATTCGCTTTTGAATCTTTTCGATTTCGTCGGTGCCAATCGGTGTTGGATCCGTTCCGGAACCAACAAATCCTGTTACGCTTGGCGTATTTCGCACGATGTACCACGCGTCTTCGCTCATCTTCATCTGTACCAATACGTAGCCTTGGAAAATACGCTTTTCGACGACGCGTCGCTTACCGTTTTTAATCTCGATCATTTTTTCTTTCGGCACCAGCACTTGCATGATCTTGTCTTTCATATCAAGACTTTCCGCGCGCTGGCGGATTGATTCGGCAACTTTTTCTTCGTAGCCGCTGTAGGTATGGATTGCATACCACTGTTTGGTTGAATCGTATCGTTTGTTCATAATCTTATTGCTTCAATATTATCTTCTTAAATACTTTGTCCAGTCCGTAATCCACGATGGCAATCATGACACCAAAGATGACGGCAAAAATCAGTACCGCGCTTGTCAAGCGCCAGCTCTCCCGGCGGCTTGGCCACACGACGAGCCGGAGTTCTTTCCACGAATTGCGGAAATAACGCGGGACAATGATCAGCCCCAATATATGGATCGGCTTCCACCGTTCAATGCGCGCCAATACCCGTCCGACCGGACGGAACGGTTTGCCGATTGCGCGGAAGAACCGGCGTTTACGGCTGACCTTACCCGTCTGCTCGGCAGTCTTTTCAGTCTGCTCAAGCATTGTCGGCTTGGCTTTATCACCCTTTTTGCGAAGCTTTTTAGCCCCTTTGTCTGGCTCCATATATCTCCAATAAAAAACCTACCATATGGTAGGTTCCTTCAAGTGTCAATATTACACATTCACACAGAAAAATGCAACTGCAATATTGAACTCATAGCATATCTCCATTTCGCCCCAAAACCCACCTCGACGGCTGCAATCTGTACCAGCCATCCTCAACGTAACTACGGTTACGCCTGCGGTGGCTGGCACAGTTTTCGCTCGACGATGAGGCTTGTGGAATCGAAAGCGAGATATGCAATAAGTTCATTTGGTATAGTTAAACATATGCAGCTAGTGCTTATATTATTTGGCGTATCCGTAATTTGTGAATTATTGTCAGAATTTATAGCATCAGGCCTTCTGCGTCGTATTTTCGGCGGAATCGCAATAATAACCCTATCATTTTCTAGCACCGGCATTGCCCTCGAATATTCGAACTTAGTTTCTGCACTGTTTTTTATCGTCAGCTTTTATCGAGGAATAAATATAGTACGCGTGGCTGCCGGTCGTGTCAGTGTACAAAATTTGCGCCGAGTCGCGCCAATAACTTCATTTTGGCTAATAGCGTCACAGATTCTGCTAGCAGTAATTCTACATATCGCAGCGAGTCATACCTTAAATGGATCAGGATGGTGGCTGCTGTTCGCTTACGTCCAGTTATGTTTTGCAGCAGTTTTGTTACTTCTAACGATTTTCCATATGCGAGGCACCGAATCGGATTGGAACGTCAAAAAAATTGATGATACGAAACTTCCGACTGTCACTGTAGCAATCCCAGCGCGTAATGAAGATTCGCAGCTTGAACAATGCCTGGAAAGTATTTTGGCGAGCGATTATCCCAAACTGGAAGTTATTGTATTGGATGATTGTTCGCAGGATCGGACTTCGGAAATCATCCGCAAATTCGCGCATGACGGTGTGCGGTTTATCAGTGGCGAAAACCCTCGAAAAAACTGGCTCGCAAAAAACCAGGCGTACGAGCAGCTATTCAAAGAGTCAAGCGGTTCGATAATATTGTTTTGCGGTGTTGATGTTCGATTCGAGCATCAGACACTACGGTTACTAGTTTCGACTTTCGTGCAAAAACATAAGTTTATGGTGAGCGTGCTGCCGATTAATACGCAAAATGGCTTTTCGATGGCGCAATCGTTCCGTTACATTTGGGAGCTAGTTCCACCGCGGACTTTGATACGCCGTCCGCCGGTCCTAAGCACTTGCTGGCTGATTAATCGCGATGCGCTGCGAAGTTTAGGCGGTTTTAAAGGAGTCTCCAATATGATCACTCCAGAAGCATATTTTGCCCGCCAGATTCAATCACAAGGAAGCTACTTGTTTGTTAGGAGCGGCAAGCGATTGGGATTGACGTCGGGTAAACAATTCAGCGACCAATTCGATACGTCGCTGCGAGTCCGATATCCTCAGACACACCGCCGGCCGGAGTATGTCGCACTAACCAGTTTGGTTGAATTGTTACTTCTGGCGATGCCGTTTTCGTTTGCTTTCGTTGGTTTATTTTCGTTTGCCAATGCGATCGCTTTTGAATTTGTAACGATTGTTACCTGTGTGCTGTATATCGCAATGTACAGTACAATCTGTTTCAGCCAATTTAAAGGCAATCGATGGAAGTTCGTACTGTCGTTTCCGGTTGCGGTACTTTTCGATGTGGCATTATTGAACTATTCGATGATCAAATATGAATTTTCGGAAGTTGTCTGGAAAGGGCGCAATGTCTGCATGCCCGTTATGCAGGTAACCCCAAAGTTGCCAAAAATCGATTAATTAGTATTGGGTATATAAATCGAAAACGTCGAGCCGTGGTTCAGTTTGCTTTCGACAGTAATCTCAGCGTGTAAAAGTGATGCGAGTTTTTTGGTGACGTATAAACCAAGTCCGGTACCGCCGGTGCTGCGAGTTCGGTAATCTTCGCTTCTGAAAAATTTGTGGAATAATTTTTCTTGATCCCCGTGGCTAATACCGATACCGGTATCAGTTACCTGAAACAACATGCCCTTATCTTTGATGTCGGCCCGTACTGTAATCGATCCTTCGTGTGTATATTTAAGTGCATTCGTAATGAAATTCTGCAGGATTTCATGCACGTATAATTTGCTTGAATTGAGCGAATTGACATCGTCACCGATATCAGCAGTTAAAAGTAAACTCTTGGATTCTGCCTGCGGACGGTAATCGGATATGAGGCTGTTTATAAGGTCCTTGATATTGATTTGTTCAATGTCGACAGTCAGTTTGCCTCGTTCTGCCCTGGACAACATCGAAAGGTCGTTGACCATAGCAGACAGGAAAAGCACCTGATCGTGCGCTTGGGCAAGGCTCTTTTTCACTTCCGTAATGTCGGCAGTCTTGTCGGCGACAAATTGGGCATTACTGATGTTGCCTTCCGCAATTGCAATCGGCGTGCGCAGTTCATGGCTGATGACGCTGATAAACTCATCGCGCTCCTCTTCGAGCGATTTTTCTTTGGAAATGTCACGTACCACCAATACGTAGCCATCTTGGCCACCTTTAGCAAATCCGCGATAAACAGGCGTTACGCTAATGAACAGATTCACGAAACTGCCATCGGTATATTTTAAGCGCAGGTCGCGGTCGATTTTTGATGCTTTGACGTTTTTGACATATTGTTCGACGTCGACTGGATAATTGTGCTGCGAAATCGGGTGAAAAACACTGACGAGCGATTTACCCTGTATGGTGCTGTTAAGATCGAGCACGTTTAAAGCGGCACCGTTGTATACGACGATTTTCAAGTTTCTGTCAACGGCGATTACGCCGTCGGCCATGCTATTGACCAGGCTTACCAGCCGCTCGTGTTCAATACGACCAACAGTTAACTTTGCACGGCGCCTTATGGGCAGTACTTTCATAGCATTAATTATGCCATAAGCTTAATAAAAGCCGATTACTTTATGAGGCGCTTCGGAGGGCTTCTGAAATGCCACCCTCCACGACTGGGCGGTACTCGCGAATTTCGCGCCGCAATTTTTTGGCTTCAGGATAATGCCGCTCAAATTCGCGCCAAAAATCGGATCCATGGTGTAGAACTTTTGTATGGATAAGCTCATGCATCAGCACGTAGTCGATTAGGTGCCACGGCAGCTGCATCAAAAACAAATTTAACGTTATATTTTTGTTCGCATCGCAACTTCCCCAGCGGCCTTTCATCTGTTTGACGTTTGAAGACTGATACGGTAAACCAAGTTTATTTGATAAAAAACGCAGGCGTTGCGGCAATAAATTTTCGGCTTGCGACCGAAGTGCTCGGATACTTGCAGTGATAGCAGCTTTTTGAACGGTGTCGTGGTTCGGTCCGTATGCCAGCGGGTACGTGATCCTTATTGAAGTTCCGTCCACCCGCGATGAAACTTTTGATGCCATATGGGACCGCACAAGCTGTAAATGGTGCGATTTGCCGATTGGTTGTCCGTTAATTAATTCGGCTGCATGATGTTGTTCAAGTTGTGATGCAATCCAAGATTGTTTTGAGCGGGCGAAACGTATGCCGGCTTCGTAGGGGAGCCAGTACGGTAACGTGACTCTGACATCTCCGGTTGAAGTGACACTTAAACGGATAGACTTGGCGCCACGCCGCTTGTACAACCGCACTGAACCGATAGATGGTAGATCTATATTCTTGACTGCCATTGTTGCCCCTAGCGAATTACAATGTTTCGGCGGCTCATGTCTACCCTGCCAGCCATGGGATTCGGTACTAAATTAACTAGACCGGGTTTGACGACTTTCTGCGATGTGTCTGCCCCGAGTAATCCAATTTCGCGTAGTTTTTTGAATACGGCACCTGATTGCGTTGGGAACGAATGTTTACCGCTGATGACGATGTAATCTTCGGCGCTATTCGGATTTTGCATATGGGATGCTATATCTTCAAATGTATGTTGGTCGATTGGAGCAGAATATTTGTCATCCATGTGTCGCCGGTCGCGGTTCGTTGCACGCAGCATAGCGCTTTCTGGATCGATTTGCAGCCAGACTAACAGTGGTTTTGCACGCGTCCGACGAGCCGTTTCGCGTAAGGCTAGCCGTTGCGATTGCCGCATGGCATTTGTATCGTACAAAACGCTTATACCTGCGCTCAGGAATTCATGCGTCATGTAGTCCATCAGCTGTGTAATAACGGCGTTTTCTTCTTTGTCGTATCTTGGTTGTTCAAAAAGTTCGCTACGGATGCGGTCGCCATGCACATGGGCCGCCTGTAATTGTTCGCCGAGCTGGCGAGCAAAATAAGATTTACCTGCTCCCGGGAATCCGTAGAGCATGATAAGGAGTGGTTTATTGGGCGCAACCTTGGTCATATTTATGGTATAACAGATTTTTGTAGATTTGAAAATAGACGGTGACAATTTGCCACCGTTCCGCTATTATACTACAGAGTTGAAACAGCCGGTAAACTCAAGAAAAACGTTAAGCAAAGGGGCATAGTACAACGGCTAGTATAAGGGTCTCCAACCCGTGCCTTGCAAGGCACGGGCGATTCCACTACAATTCGCCGCCATGTGGTATGTATACGTCCTAGAGTCAGAAGATAAAAAATGGCATTATTATGGCTATACTTCAAATTTGAAACTGCGTTTCATGGAACATCTAAACGGTGAAGTTACCGCAACTCGCTATCATAAACCGTTTAAATTGCGATATTATGAAGCATATGATGATGAATCATTGGCACGACAACGTGAGGCTACCCTGAAGCGAAGCCGTTCCGCAACAAAAGCCATGATGCAGCGACTTAACAATTCAGCAACCAAAGGGGCATAGTACAACGGCTAGTATAAGGGTCTCCAAAACCCTAGATCGTGGTTCGATTCCACGTGCCCCTGCCAAGAAAATACTCAACCTTGAATGAGTAGGGCCGTTGAATGATTCTCCGTACATTGATACTTTAGAAACGCTAATGCTAGAATAGTCGTAGAGAATATTCTTAAAGTCATGCACAAAGCCGTAAAAAAAGTAAAAAAAGTCAAATTATTCGCAGGTAAAAAGACACCAGCTATTATATTTGTTGTATTGATGGCAGTTGCTGGTTTTATATTTCTTCAGACATCTTCAGCTGCTACTTTCGCAACTGGGTCCGAAGCAGAAGCCGGTACTCGGACGACAAAAGCTGCGCTGATATCTGATGCAACTGCCTCCGGCGGTTCTGCCGTCAAGTTTGGCACTGCGACGACGGGTGGCGGTGGTGGTGGAGTATGCAACAATCCGTTTGCACAGACGAGTGTGGCCAGAGGTGATATCAATATTGGAACGAATGGCTTATTCCAGGTCCGGAACGAAGCCTGGAACGACCTACATGGTCCGCAAACAATTTTCGCATGTAGTGAACAGAGTTGGTACGTAACATCGAACCAGCCGGATGACGGCGGCCAGGTGATGACGTATCCGGACAGTTTGTACTCAATTAACGGCACAAAGACCATCGCGCAGTACACGTCTATTACTTCGACCTTTGCCGAACAGTATCAGCCCCAAGGCAACTGGAATGCAGCATATGACAATTGGATGAACGACTTCAGCGAAGAAGTTATGATTTGGAACGAATGGAACGGTGGTCCAGGCTATTGGGCAACGCAAGCAAAAACTGCAGTAACACTTGGCGGCGTACCATACCACTTCTATGACAATGGGGGCGAGCTGATGTTCTTCCGTGACACGCAAGTCAAATCGGGATCGGTGGATATCCTGGCTGCCTATAAGTGGCTGGTGACACAGGGCAAGCTTAAATCAACCGACGTACCTACTCAAATCGAATATGGCGTTGAGATCTGCTCGACAGTCGGAACCCAACGGTTCGACACCACCGGTTTTACCGTCAGCCTTCAGTAAATTAAAGCCGGTTTCAATAATTGCTATGAATTATCCTTTGGCTTATGCTTAAAGCAAACTATGGATGATAAAAATAAACAGAATACTACTGGCGGTGACGATCCATTTAAGCCGCAATTGCATATCCAGCCCGGAATAAAGGTGATTCAACCCTCGGCTTCACTGCTTGAAGAGTTGAAAAACCAAAAACCCGAATCACCGCCTGCTCCAGCGAAATCTCAGAGCACAGAAATCATTAATAAGTCTACCGAAACTCAACCGGTGCAAAAGCCGACCCTTTCAAGTGCGATTTATCCGGAAGCTACGAAGGATGCCGATATATCAGCACAAATCGCTCATTCGGCCGGTGCGCATGACTCATCACAAGATAAAGCACTTATCAGTCCGAAAAGAATTTTTGTTATCAGAATCGTTACCGGATTTTTGCTTGCATCAGAACTACTCACATTATATGTTCAATTTTCAGTTTGGCGCGTCATCCATTCACAGCTCGATTTCATTGGTTTGCTGGTGATTATGTTTATTATTGTATTGTTAAGCGCCATGATGCTATTAAAGGATGCAGCGCGGTCTGTTTATGTTTTCATTGCAGCGGCTTCCTTGTGTATCGTAGTTGTCAGTTTTTTATCGTTGTATGCAGCAACGCATAAAAGTACGACTGACAATGCACAGCACCAGCAGCTATCTAGGCAGCAGATCCAATACAGCATAGATGCTACTAATCAGAACAAAGTGTATACGCCCGAACAGAAAAAAATCCTGATAAATAATTTAAAGGCACAGCCTGGATATGCCGCAGGAAATGACAGTAAACTGAAAGCAAAACGCTATGCAACCGACGCATATATTTTGTTGATTTCGGTCGGGCCGATCGTGTTCTATACCCGGCCGAAGATAAAAGAAGCATTTACTTGATTAGGAATCATCGAAAATCCATTTTGCGATAAAATATAAAAGATGCAAAAAATACAGAAATTAATCATTCGACACAAAGCGATTTTCGCAGTAATAGCGATGGTTATTTTTGTTGGCGTAGCACAACTTTTATATATGCAAAACAAGAAGACGGTTGTTGCTGAAACCGCACAAACCGACACGTTTACCTATAAATGCACAGGATCAGATACGCAAAGTGTCCAGTGCTTACGGCAGAAGTATCAGATTATGACAAAAACCAAGGGCGTAAAAGCTACGTTTGCGACTTTAAAAGCCGCCTATCAGACTGACCCAAGCGTACGTGCCGATTGTCATCAATTGACGCATGTCATCGGCCGCACCGAAGCGGATAAAGTTGATGACGTCGATAAGGCGTTTTCGCAGGGCGACAATTTTTGCTGGTCCGGTTATTACCACGGTGTGATGGAATCAATCGCGAAAAGGATTGGCTATGCCAACTTGCCGGCGAAACTGTCGACCATCTGTGCCGGTATCAAGGCATCTAAGCCCTACTCGTTTTACCATTACAATTGCGTGCACGGGCTTGGGCACGGTGTTATGGACGTGACCGATAGCGATTTGTTCAAATCGCTTAAAATGTGCGATTTGTTGCTCGATAGCTGGGAGCGGCAATCGTGTTACGGCGGTGTCTTCATGGAAAATGTCATGGACGAGGTGAACCCGGATCATCATACTAGCTTTTTCAAAGCTGACGATCCGATGTATCCCTGCACCGCCGTCGACGATACATATAAAGAGCAATGTTATCTGATGCAGACTTCCCATGCCTTGTATGCGTCAAGCGAAGATTTTGCAAAAGTATTTGACGAGTGCGGTGCTATAGAACCAAATTACAAGGATACGTGTTACCAAAGCCTCGGCCGTGATGCTTCTGGCAACAGCACAAGCTCGGTTGGTCAGACAAGAGCAACGTGTATGCTTGGAAAAACACTGGATGCTAGGGAAAATTGTGTGATCGGCGCCGTCAAAGATTTTGTATCATATTTCCACAGCGACAAGCAGGCTATTGCGTTTTGTAAGTCGCTTGACTCAAATCTTCAGGAAACATGTTTGTCAACCGAAAAAGATTATTACACGACTTTTTAAAAGTGGATTAATCCCGTGGCGGAAGACGGATGTTACTTGCGTAAAATGTATCATATTTGGAAATATATAAATTATTTCGACAATAATTGATGAATCTCACATTGTTTTTAAAACATCATTAATTTTCTTACTGAAAACTGTTGTGCTTACGCTGTTCACGATATATAATCGTAAGCGTAAATCAATAAAACTTTAGAAAACAGAGGGCAATGAAAGTATTGATGCTCGGATGGGAGCTACCGCCGCACAATGCTGGGGGTATGGGGGTCGAGTGTTATCGACTATGTAAAGCTCTCTCAAAAGCGGGTGTCGACATCGAGTTTATTCTGCCGTATACGGCCGAACACAAAGATGTCGATTTTATGAAGATAAACCCAGCGCACAGCCAAACCGTAGTCCAATTGACTTCTACGGGCACCGTTTATGAAGGCTGGCGTTATCAATTGAGTACGGGCGAATTAAGCACGCATGATTTATACGGCCAGGTGACCATGTATGAAGATGCTGTAGAGCGAATCGTGAAAATCGCAGAATTTGATGTCATTCATGCCCACGACTGGCTGACGTGCCGCGCGGGAGTACGTGCCAAAATGGTGAGCGGCAAACCTTTAATTGTGCACATGCATTCTCTGGAGTCAGATAGATCCGGCCAACCTTACGGCGGTAACCCGATGGTTCGCGAAATCGAAGAGCTTGGATTACATATGGCCGACCGTATAATCGCTGTCAGCAATGTGACCAAAAACAACATTATGCGCGAATATGGAATTCCCGAAGACAAAATCGAAGTTGTGCATAACAATATCGATATTACGGCACTTGTTCCAGCGTACGGCGACAATGTATACACATACATCACAGAGATGAAGAAACAGGGGTACCGTGTTGTTGTGAATGTTGGTAGATTTACAATACAAAAAGGTTTACAACATTTACTCCGCGGGTTTAGTATTGCAACAAGATATGCGCCGAAATCACTCTTATTACTGGTGGGGTCCGGCGAACAATATTATGAACTGATTGAAATGGCAGCAGACTTGGGGATTGGCGACAAAGTGTTATTTACCGGATTTCAACGAGGCAAAAACTGGCGTGACGCATTTGCGGTCGGTGATTTGTTCGTATTACCCTCGCCTACCGAGCCATTCGCATTGACAGCGCTTGAAGCAATCGGATACGGAACGCCGGTGTTGGTCAGCAAAGAAACCGGCGTTGCCGAAGTCGTACGCAACGCACTTCGAGTAGATTATTGGGACCACCACGAAATGGGCAATCAAATCGCGTCAGTCATGAACCATGATCCGCTCAGGGACGAGTTGCATAAAAATTCTTATGAAGAACTAGAGCGCATGTCAACCAATGATGTAACTGCCGACAAATTAATGCGCGTATACAACAAGCAATTGGTGAGGTTGGCGGCATGAGTAAAGCCATTGTGCTGTACATGCACGTACACCAGCCATACAGGATTCGTCATTACACCGTGTTTGATGCCGGCGAAGACCACAATTATTTCGATAGCTCGTACGATTCGCAGACCAGTAACGAACGCATCATCCACAAAGTCGCCGAAAAATCTTATCTGCCGACAAACCGCAAGCTTTTGGAGCTTTTAAAACAGAATTCCGAATTTAAATTGAGTCTGTCAATTACCGGCACTGTGCTTGAGCAACTTGAAAAATGGTCACCGGAAGCATTGAAATCATTCAAAGATTTGGTAGAGACCGGCCAAGTAGAAATCGTTGGTGAAACGTATCATCACTCACTCGCATTCTTTTACTCGCGCCAAGAATTCGAAACGCAAGTGAATATGCACCGCGAAAAAGTGCAGAAATTATTCGGACAGACACCTGCTGTATTCCGTAACACCGAATTGGCTTACAACAACGATCTTGCCTACTGGGCTGATAATGCCGGCTACAAAGGTATCCTGGCAGAAGGCTGGGACAAGGTTTTGGGCTGGCGGAACGCAAATTTCGTGTATCAGCCGACTTATACCAAAAATATAAAATTACTGCTTAAAAATTACAAATTGAGCGACGATATTGCCTTCCGATTCGGTAACCGCAGCTGGGCCGAGTGGCCACTTACGGCTGATAAATTTACCCACTGGCTCAATTCTGATTCTAACGCCACGAATTTTGACTTGTTCATGGATTACGAAACATTCGGTGAGCATCAATGGGACGATACCGGTATCTTCGAATTTTTGAAACACTTACCAAAAGAATGGCTCAAGACAGAAGGCAACACGTTCATGACGGTGTCGGAAGTCTGCGATTCATTCGAGGCGAAAGACAAGGTTGATATGCCATATACCGTAACATGGGCCGACACAGAGCGCGATTTGACGGCCTGGCTCGGCAATACTATGCAGACGTCAGCAATCACCAGCCTGTATGATCTCCAGGATAAGATCCTGAATACTAAAGACAAGCATCTGATAAATGATTGGCGCAAGCTACAGACATCCGACCACTTCTATTACATGTGTACTAAATGGTTTAATGACGGTGATGTGCACGCTTATTTCAGTCCCTACGATACTCCCTACGAAGCTTTCATGAATTTCATGAACGCGTACCACGACCTGCGGTTCCGACTCAGCAAAAGCGGGGTGGAGCTCTAACGCGGTGGGCCGCCCGGTAGTATTAAGCAACGGTCAGATGTTCGTGGGGCTCGATGAAATCGGACAAGTCCATGACTTCTATTACCCGTACGTCGGGCTCGATAACCTCACCAATGCCCGCAGCAGCCAGCACAAAATCGGCATATGGATTGACGGAGTATTCCGCTGGACGTACGACGGATCATGGAAGATATCAGTAGATTTCGATGATGATGCGCTTGTAAGCAATGTTTCCATGATTTCTGATGAGCTTGCGGTCGAATTACAATTTAAAGATTTTGTCGACATCGAATACAATTCGTTGATCCGCTGTATCAAAATCATAAACAATGCAGACAAGAAACGTGATATCAGGCTATTCATGCATCAGGTATTTCAAATCGGCCGAGCCGGTCGGGCGGACACGGCGATGTATGTGCCCGACGACAATTATATACTTGATTACAAAGGCCGCTGTTGTATTCTCATCGCCGGAAAAATTGCAAATGACGGCCAGTTCGATCAGTATGCTGTCGGCAACTATAACATCGAAGGTAAAGTCGGCACTTTCATCGACGCCGAAGACGGTGAACTGTCAGGCAACGCGGTAGAACACGGCGGCGTAGACAGTGTAATCAGGTTCAGGCAGGAAGTCGATGCGCACGGTTCGTTCGGTATAGATTATTGGGTGATAGTCGCAGACAGCCAGTCAGATGCTCAGGTAATTCACAATCACTTCAAAAATTACCCGCTTGATGACCGGCTGGCCAAAACACGGGAACACTGGCGTGACTGGGTAAAGCCTGACCGGGAAAATCTACGGTCACTTGGTGATACGGAGCAACGTGCCTTGCGAAAAAGTATGCTGATTATCAAAGCGCACTGCGACGAGCGCGGATCCATATTAGCCAGTGGCGATTCAAGCATTTTCAACTATGGACGTGATTATTATTGCTACTGTTGGCCACGAGATGGTTCGTATGCAGTGTGGCCGTTAATCAGGCTGGGATTGTTCGAAGAAGCCAAGAATTTCTTTGATTTCATACGAGATACTCGCCACCCAGACGGTTACGTGATGCATAAATATCAGCCTGATCGTGCCATTGGCAGTACGTGGCATCCTTTGATTCATGGAAGGTCGAAAGAATTGGCAATTCAGGAAGACGAAACTGCCAGTGTAATCTTTATGCTTGGCGAATATTATCGGGTTAGCAAAGACCGGTCATATATCGAAAACATGTTTGATAGTTTCATCGACCCTTGTGCGAATTTTCTGAGTAATTTCGTTGATGAAGAAACTGGATTGCCGCATGCGAGTTACGACCTTTGGGAAGAAAAATTCCTTACAACTACATACACGGTTTGCACGGTGATAGCAGCTCTTGAAATCGCTGCTCAATTCGCAGACATGTTGGAGCGATCACAGGCTGACGTAATCCATTGGCGACATGCTGCTGCCAAAATGTGCAAAAACCTCGACAAGTTGTATCATCCGGACGGCTATTTCCGTAAGGGCTTTTTGCTCCAGGCAGACGGTAGTTTGCAGCACGATGATACGCTCGATATCTCGAGCATGTATGGGTTATACATGTTTGCTAAATTACCGCTGGATGATGATAGATTAAAAAGTACCGTCGCGCATACTGAAAAGCGGCTTTTAAATACGTCGCCCATCGGCGGTGTAATTCGATACGAAAACGACCAGTATTTTTTGAACAAGCCGCAATATAAAGGAAATCCTTGGATCGTAACATCCCTATGGCTTGCGCAGTATTACAATAGTACCGATCAGTCAGATCGAGCGCAGGAACTCGTGACGTGGGCGCTCAAACGATCATGGCCGAGCGGCGCACTCAGTGAACAGTACGATCCGGAAACAGGCTATGCATTAGGCGTTACGCCTTTAGTATGGAGTCACGCCGAATTGATCAATACGATGTTAGATTTGGCTAGAATCGCCTAGAAGGACGTACGTCCAGCGGCACTCTGCGGCTGTAACACTGTGCTCCGATGCTCACGTACCTTTAAAGTACGCTCCGCTTCGGTGCTCGCGTTTCAACCACATTGCACCACTGGACGTGCGTCCTGAATTTATCGAAAAATAAAATACTAGCTATTTTTTGGGTTTGACTTCGTTACGGCCAAGATTTTTCTTGGTTTCTACAAACAGGACATGCTTGCGTAGTTTTGGGCTGTATTTGCGAAGTGAAAGTTTTTCTGGCGTGTTCATCGTATTTTTTGAAGTGTAATAAATACGTTCGCCAGATTCTTCGCTGACGAGACCAACCAATTTACGCTTGTCGCCTTTTTTAGCCATAATAAATATTCCTAAAGATTTCCACAAATTGTAACAGATTAAATTTAAAAAGTAAACAGATAATGAGTAACAGATTTTAGTGCAGATTGTTCGAACAAATGAGCACCGCAAGGGAGTCGTACAAAACGTACGGCGAGTGCGGTGCGCAATTTTTCGGGCAATATGTGCTGAAAGTTGAGACTCATATACAAAAAAACCGGTTGATCAGACCGGTGTTTTTGTTCCCCTTGCAAGGTGGATATTTGTAGTCACATTCCTTTTGGGTTTGTTCCTACTAGTGTTTTTGTGTAAGGTAATTCTTTTGGTTTTACTCTTACTTACAGAAAGAATAGCAAAGCGCTAGTGCCTTGTCAATACTTTATTTTAAGATGGAGCTTAACTAAAAGTGCAATAACCATATTATTGCAACTATGCTAATATAATTTTTAAACGGCGCTATGTAGAGCGGCTTTTTATTATATCAATTTAATAAATAAATGATAGGCTTTTGCCAAGCCATCCCTGCCCGATGACTAGCGAATTCCAAAATCCTGACCAAGCGAATGAAATGACTGGATTTATGACCGGTGAACACAATCGGTCACTGTTTGACAGGCTGCGCTCAAGCAGGATACTTGCGGCTGGTGCACTAGCTCTTAGTCTTTTTATGACTCAAAGTATTGCATCTGATTCTGCTCAAAATTCGATGCCAGTGATTACGGACCAACAATCTGGTACCAATGTCGGAGGTGACATTGCAAATACTGTGGCTGATTATTTGCAGGTTCATGAAATTGGTGCTGATTTACAGTTGCAACATCCTAAACGGACGTGGATCATGAATGCCAGGGTTTTGAATAGTGTTTCATCTGATCCGGCTGCTTTATCGGCAATTAAAAATGACAGGATTTACGGTATAGGTTTTAATCCAAATACCGCTTCCAAGGCAGAAAAAGGTCTAGATATAATCCCGACATTTACGTCGACAAGTGCAGATAATATTGTCAATGCGATACTTGATAAAAGACTGCATCATTACGTTAAAGCGATATTGTTAGACATCGAACCATGGGAATTGACGCCCGAATATCAGCAATTACATTATAGGAAAATTTATAAGATGGTAGGCGAACTTGTTCGCAATAGTCATATGCAATTTATTGCACCGCCGGTGCCTTCAAACAGGGCGGTCAAAATCGCTCGTGATGCTGATGTAGTCGTAATCCAGTCACAATTTGCGCAGTCAAGTTTAAGCGACTATAAACAAGTAATGGCATGGCGAGCGCAAAAAATAGCTAACGAAAATCCACATGCATTAATATTATCTGGTATATCAACTAATCCGGCGTCGGGTGTTCCCAATCCGAGAATGCTTGTCCGTATTGTGGAAAATACGTATGGAACGCTGGTGAATGGCTATTGGTTAAATGAGCCGCTACGGGGCGGTACAAAATCCTGTCCGCATTGCCAACCACTACGCGCCGATATCGGTCGAAAATTCCTGAGTCTGCTTGGTCCGGCATATCACAGGACATAGGTTCTATTATAAGTGGAGCCGAAGACGAGGATTGAACTCGTGACCCCCTCCTTACCATGGAGGTGCTCTACCACTGAGCTACTTCGGCAATTTCACAATAATCAAGGGTAATTTTAGCGTACATACCCCGTTTCCTCAAGCTAATTAAGAATTGATTAGTACGAATTTATAGTATTATTAAAACAACGAATAGGAGTTGTTATCATGAACGATTTCAAGAAATTCATATTGCGCGGCAATGTCGTCGATCTGGCTGTTGCAGTAGTGGTCGGTGCCGCTTTTGGTGCAATTGTGGCAGCCCTGGTTGCAGATTTTGTAACGCCGTTGATTGCTGCCATAGGCGGAAAACCGGATTTTTCTACATTAATATTTACAGTTAACGGCAGCGCATTTAAATACGGCGATTTTATTAATAAACTGATATCATTTGTCTTGATAGCCTCGGTCGTTTACTTCTTCATTGTAAGGCCATTGAATATACTGATGTCGCATTTGAACCCAAAGGATGATGTTGACGTACCTGCAGAGCGTGAGTGCCCCCATTGCTTAAGTGCGATTCCTGCCGCTGCGAACCGGTGTAAATTCTGTACCAGCGTTGTGAAACCTGTGCCGCAAAAAGCAGCAAAAAAAGCCTAATCTTTTGAAATTTTGCGCCAGCCGCCTGCTCGATTATTGGCGATTACGGCTTTAAATAGAGTCAGCAAAGCCGTTTCGTTAATTATGTCATCTTGAAATATCTGTATAGCTCGCGCAGTCTTATTGCCCTTTCCCTGATTAATAATACTTTCCGGATCTGGAGCAATGGGATCATAGATAAAAATATTGACGTGGTCTTTCGCTGCTAAAATCGCGCAAATATTACCGTCTAAGACAAAATAAGGCTGCTCCGACCGTTTAACTGTTTCATGCACCTCAGGATCTGCTTGATGCACGATATTGCGGACTTTTCGGCAAATAGCTTGCTGCCAATCCGGCAAGTTTTTAATATAGTCGTCTATTCTAGTATCTAATTTCATTGCTGTTTTTTAATGTAACAAAAGTCGTGTTTTATAATTCCAGGACAATAACCGCATTGAGGCATGGCTGCAAGGCATGTCGCGTGTCCTGGCTGTAGGGCATTGTAATCAGATACTTTCTGGTAGCCAGAAGGCGCGGCAAAATAAATCTTTTCGAATATAAATATACCTGCAATTAACAAAATAATTGTTACTGCTAAAAAAGTTTTCAAGTGACTCATGAATTTTTGTGTTTGGACTTCTTAATTTCTGGCATTACTTGTGTTTTGTCATATTCTTCCAGCAGATCTTTCATGTCGATCCCCTGCTTGTCAGCGATTCTATGCAACGCCTGCAACAAAATATTAATTTCTTTCTCGGCTTTTACGTTTACATGGTAGTCCAACTCGGAACGTATATCGGATGCTTTTGCCTGCCTATTTTGAGAAATCATCACAAATGTCGAAAGGAAAATGGCTTCAAGAGAAACAATTAAGGTAAGCAATCCGAAAGGGAAATCATCAAATATTATTGCTACGCCAAAGACGCCTACATTAATCAATATCCATACGGTGAACCAAATGGAGTGGATATATACGAATTGCATTGACCCTGCGAAACCAGTGATTTTGTCTGATACTTTATCTTCTGTTTTCTTGAACTTTTTGATTTCGTCGTTTGGATTGATAATCATAAGATTCTCCCTTGAATATGATTATAGCAACCGTACAGAAAGCTTTTGTAACTAAAAATATAATTTGTGTTCAAATTGACTACATTAAAAAGGATTTAAATCCTGAAAACGTATAGATAATTAAACAGATCCAATATGTCCATCCGATAATTATTAATAGCGCAAGTAAATTTACTGCAAACCATATGAAATATTTTGAATGTAATGATTTTATAACGCCAATAACGAATAATGACGATGCAAGCAAACCCAAGCCGATAAAAGTCACAATTTCCGCTGTACCTGAATTAATTTTGTCAGATAAATAAAATTCTAAAACAAAAAGTAACGCAGCTGAGGCCAAAGCAACGAAAAAAAGTCTTGCTATACTTACGTTTTGAATTTTTCGCATCGAGAGCATTTTAACATGCTTATGTTTGTTGCCGCTATAGTTCGTTTGTCATTACACAGATAAGGTCAATGTATAACTCACTTATCATTTTGAATAATGTATCTTAGAATGATGCCGCCATTTGCAAACGGATTAGATTCAACTAACTTAAGTTTGCGTGAATCGATTTTACTTGAGAAAAGTCGGCGGCCTTTTCCGAGTAATATCGGTGCTACGCAGAGACGTATTTCATCAATTAGTCCTGCATTTAATATAGATTCGGAAAGCTTAGCGCTACCAAAAACGAACATCGGTTTATCGCCCCGTTCTTTTAACAGTTGTAATTCTTTTTTAGCATCGTGAACTATAGTTGTGTTATTCCACCCAGCTTCTTTAAGGCTAGATGAGCAAACTACTTTTGAAATGTTGTTCATTATATCGGCGACTTCCGGGTCGGTTTTGGCGGCTTTTGGCCAATAGTCTGCCATGCCCACATAGGTGTTTTTGCCAAAAATAAGTATATCGGCTTCGTGCAATTGTTCTATGATAAACACTTCGAGCTCAGGGCCCCAAACTAACTCGTGGAATGACAGGTCCCAAGGCTGTTTGCCTTCAAAGCACCCATCAAGCGTAACAACATTCCACATGATGATTTTTCTCATGTTCAAATTATACCTTACGGATTAGGAGTATCGAACACACAATTCCGGGATGTATTGATATTTGCAAAGCTAGGAGGCTGATGCTTGCAAATAATTAATCACTGAATTTAAGTTAGCGCTGAGATTTTTAGAAGAATCAACCTTCATGGTAGGTTCTTTCCATTGCGTATATGAATTACGACGTTCAATAACTTTATCCCAAGTTACTTCAGGAATGCCTTGGAGATTTCTGACTCTCGCTTCAATTCGCCTTCTGTGTTCGGTTTCATCCAGAAATGTTTCAACAAGAATTAATGAAAGCTTAGAATCTTCCGCCAAACTTCGCCATGTATCTTTTGCATCCTCTTCAGCATTTACGGCATCGATTATTACGCTGTTTCCAGTTTTAATTTGCTCGATTGCAAGATCTTTGGCAACGAGATATGCAGCTAATCCAGTTTTATTGTTTTTGTCAAAGCCAGCTTTTATGATCGCTGATTCAATAGGGTCAACTGAAAGTAAGGGAAGTTTAAGTTTTGCGGCAAGCGCCTCGGCAAGTGAACTTTTACCACTGCCGGGTAAGCCAGAAATAACTATTATCCGCTGCATCATGGGTCCATTGTAACAATCGAGTTTGTCTATAGAAAATTGTAAGAGCGAATAAAATTAATATCCCTGCGACCAGTTACATGTTCCAGAAGCGTAGGTTGGATTAATGTTAACAAAACCGCCCGACACGCCGCCGGAACAAAGGTAGTGCAAGACGTTTGTATTGCTGGTGTACGAAACGTTTATATAAGCTGAGCCGGGAGCAACAAACCAGGCGCCATTCCCAGAGCCACAGTTTTTGAGGTAACCTCTGCCATCCGCATTGGTATTACCGACACACAAACCGCTAGGATTGTATTTTATTACATATATAGGGTCATTCAGATAATCATGGTTGTAATCGTGAAAGCGGTTATTAAACGGGCAAGTCGACGTGACAAAGTGATTGCCGCCGCAGACGTTTGCAAAATGCGCGCTAAAGTTTTCGTTGGTTGCGCCCGACCTGTACATTCTAACCGTATTGCCGTATCCGCCGTTATTCCAGTTGTTCAGACAAAAGCCTGAGCCCCATTGCGCGCAAAATTCAGTCTGGATGGCATTGGCTGCTCGGTAGTCAGTTTTGCCGCTGTTATTGATTGTATATGCTATTCCGCCGATTACAGCGACGACAACAAAAATTGCGAGAAACCTCATTCTAATCGGGTGTCTTTTTACCCAAGATTTTTGTGCTCGTTTCGCACGTTTTTTTGAAGATGTCTTACCCATAGTGCTTATGGTATGATTGGCAGCCGCTTACGTCAAGGGTTTCTTAAGAAATTGTGGATGTATGGACGATACTTTTAAAGAATTGATTGGCGTGGGGTGACAAAAAATTTAGGAACTTTAGTCTTTACATTTTTCGAAGTATGAATACGGTAGGAGGAATTGTAATAATTAACCAAAATATCACGTCTAATATCAAGTAAGTAATTAGAAGTTCGTGCGGCTCATTCCCCATATCCGGGTTGCATTTGCCAATTTTCTGATCCTGTAGATCACATTGGCCGTCGCCCACGCTTCTTTTAAGGAATACGAACGGTAACCCACGAACGTCTCTATGAGTGGCTTCATCTTCTATATAGGTGAGAGGGTTACCTCTCCTGGGTATCTGCGCCCCGTGCCTATTAAGAGTGTACCCGCTAAAAGTATTGCTGCAAAAATTCCTATAGCTTTGCGTGTGTGGCGATTCATATTGCTAATGATTTTGGTGCAGGGTGATCTACCGCATTATAACTTTATACCCAAAACTACTATTACTACTCAAGGAAAATATAATAAATCTAATTGGCAATAACTATCTGTTCTCTTCGGCCCAATTTATAAATTTTTGACGTAAGCGCTCTATACTTTCAGCGTCCTGTCGTTGTAGTGCTTCTTTGCTACCGAGATCTAGGTCCTTCCAAGCTTCAATCCATGGGCTCGAAGCTACTCCCATTGCATGCTCAAGTACCGGTTGAACATCTTTAGCCCACCTTTTTGCTTCAATTTCGATGACACCTGGTTTTATTAGCTTTAGCCCGTGTTGTTGCGCAACCTCTTTTGCAAACTCAGGTTTGATAGTTATGTGCGCAGTAAATCGCGGTGGTAAATCTGGCTGTTTACGCAATTTTTCTTGCGCGCATTCCTTTGCAAACTTCTCTATAGCTTCGGCGCTCTGGCGCGCATCACTGAAAACTGGTCTAGTCTGAGTACGTCCTGTCGAGATTTTAACGGCAAGAAAGCGAATGTCCTTTAATGTTCCGTCAAGTTGTGCCTTCAAAGCATCATCACCAACGATACCCAAAACGGGTACACCTGTAACCCAACTCCAAATATGACTTTCCGTTACGGCCTTACCATCCACCGATACCGTTAGATCGGGAACCATAGTGTGGCTAATAAATCCACCTGAGGTACCAGCTCGAGCATGAAAGCCAACTTGAAAAGTGGCATCGATGTCTCTATTCCAATCGTCTGCAATTGCCAGCTTCGCACCTGAAGGCAGCGCATCAGTAAGAATATTTGGCCACCCTAAGCCATGTGCGTTTACTACTACAACCTCGGTTACTCCTCCGGCTAAGAGACCCCTAGCGGTGGCCACTACATCATTTGCAAGCTTCGGACGGCCATATTCCCAGTAGTGCACAAAAGCTGGCCAGCACTCTCGGTGGTCCATAATCTGGGACGTACCTTCCATATCAACCCAAAGTGCTACACGCATATTTAAATCCTACTCGAAGTTTTTATATTTATCAAACCAGCAGATTATTGTATTTATATGGTTCTAACTTACCTATTGCTCTAGCAAAAATAACAGAGACGAATTTTGTGGTGCAGGGAGAGGGATTCGAACCCCCGTAGGCATAAGCCAGATGATTTACAGTCACCCCTCGTTGGCCGCTTGAGTATCCCTGCGCTTGCGATTCATAGCATTCACGAGGGGATTCGCGAATGCTTAAGGAGTAGCAGTGCGAGGCCAGAGGCGAGTGCATTTGAAACTTGTTTTGAAATGTGCTCGTCTCTGACTGTTACTTGCTAGGACGTGGAGCCACCTGTCGGATTCGAACCGACGACCCTCGGTTTACAAAACCGATGCTCTAACCAACTGAGCTAAGGTGGCAATTATCAAATGTTAGTCTATCAAAACAGGGGTTATATAGCAACACGTCTTGGGCGAATAATTCGCTTGGGATGTCCGGAGGGAACAATTAATTTCTTGATACGCTGTTCTACCATATCCGCTTCGCGCCCCATTCCGTGACTGACGTATGCTTTATGTAACAGGTTAAGCGTTTCTTTGTTTGGCTCCAACTCCACTGCCCTTTCTAGCTCATGAAACAGTAGCCGGTCGTTACCTAGCTTTTCTTGGACTTTTGCATACGCGATATGGCGTGCTGCCAGGTTATCTTCCAATTTGATCGCCTGTTCAAACGCTATAGCGGCTTTTTCATAATTTTCGGTTTCGTAATAAATGAGCCCCAAATTATGGAGGCTCGAAGGGGTTGCTTCAATGCTGCTGGCGATTTCGAAACAATCGATGGCATCGCGGTATTCCTTTTGCTTGGCGTAGAGTATACCCAAGCGGTTATATGCCGCTGCGTTCTTTTCATCGATCTTCAGAATCGTGAGTAAAGCTTTTTCGGCGCGCAGAAACCGGTTTTCGCGCATACCTTGGTGCGCGATGTCCCAAAGTTTGCCGAGCCGGTCACCGACTTTACGCGAAACTCCCGCTATCTCATCGTCGTGCACTGAAGTATTCATGTACGCGAGTACTGCAAAACCAACTATAATTAACAATGAATACATCGTGATTACACATTATACATTGGTTTGGCCGGCAATTTCGGTTTTTTGTAATTTATATCTGTAACATGAAATTCGATAGAACCAGTTTGGGTTGGGCATTAACAGTTAGCTCTGTTTCGGCAGTATAGGCGGCAGTCTGTATTTTTTGCCAGCGGATTATGCTTGCATCACTTCCGCGGACCGCATTCTGCGCGATTGCAGCATGTGCCATTTGTTTGATCATGAATAGTAATCGGCCTAATTCAACCCGTTGCTTTGCAAGGCTATCGATTAGACATTGCCGCGTGAACGCATCTGATTTGAGTATCAGCCGCGCTGTCTGGGATGCCTTGATTAATGGATGTTCATCACTCTGTCCCAGCAATGCCTGCATCAGACCTGGTAAACCGCCGCTCATCAATAGTGCTTGGTTTATTTTTGATGCCTCATAATCCTTTGATTCAAAAAAAGAGGCAAGTTGATTGCTCGAAGGCATCTGTAAGTGTATTTTCTGAGCGCGGGACCTGATCGTTGACAATAATGATTGATCATTTGGAGCTGTCAGAATCAGCACGGTTCCTTCTGGCGGCTCTTCGAGTAATTTCAGCAAGGCGTTTTGCGCCTCAGTTGTTAGCAGTTGTGCTTGCTCAATAATTACCAGCCGGGAAATCGAACGTTTACTCTTTGGTATTTTCAGCTTGGTAAAATTTGCTAGATCGCGCATCGCCTGGATTGAAATGCTTTGCCCGTCAGGCTGGACTATTGAAATGTAAGGATAATTTTCAATTGAATCCTGCAGCCCTAAAAGCTGTTTGCCTAGCCAAATGCTGATTGTGTGCTTGCCGATGCCCTCTGGACCGGAAATAATAACCGCATGGCTCGGGCGACTAAGAAACTTTTCAAGTTGCAGTTTTGTCGTTGAATGTAGTATTGGTTCGTCCATCGTAGTTATTTTATTTTCATATAAAATTCTTTCGGCAACGGAGCGGTAAAAATCTTCCGTTCGCGGTTTGGGAGTGTTATTTCCAAGGATTGGGCGTGAAGAAACAGCCGCTCAGCCGGCTCACCGCCGTAAATGGTGTCTCCGAGTATCGGATGCCCAAGATGCTTCAAATGGACCCGTAATTGATGTGTACGGCCAGTTGTAGGCGTCAATATTATTAACGAATAGTGTTCGCTGGATTTTTCAACTTTATATTCGGTTGTTGCAGGCTTACCATTTGAACCTACACGGAAGGTAGCAGGAGCTTTGGGATTACGTTCTATCGGCATGTCTATGAGTGCGTGTATGGGCTCTATTGTACCGGCAATAATTGCTATATACGTTTTTTTAACTTTTCGCAACGAAAATTGTTTTTGTAACCAATGGAGCGCATTTGAATTTTTGGCACAAATCATGGCGCCGCTTGTTGCTCGGTCCAGTCGGTGCACAATGCCTGCTCGTTCGCCATCCATATTATTAATCCTGGATCGCAAAAATGTTGCCACTGTCGCTTCGGGATTATATACGCCTTTGCTGTGGGTCAAAGTTCCGACCGGCTTGTTGATTACGATACAATCGTCGTCTTCGTAAATCACTGGAATGTCAATGTCTGGGATCTGATCAAGCTCAGTCGGATCAAAAGCAATTGTGATTCTTTCGCCGCCGCGAAGTTTAAACCCAGCTTTTACGTGCTCGCCGTCAACTTTAATTTTATTTTCATCACCCAGCTTTTTTATGAAAGATCGGCTGGTATTGATATGGCGGGCAGCAATTACATCGAGCCGTTCACCGGCTTCATCTGCAGATGCGGCAAAATCGATCATGTGCTCTTTGGACGCAAACCAACCGCTTGCTGGACTCTGAGTAATGTGGCGTTTGCGGTTTCATTCATGGTTGTTTCCGATTCTGCAAGTTTTGCATTTAATGCGGTATCGTCTACTTGTCCTAGCCGCAATTGGAAATCAACCAGGAATTGCCTGACTTGATCTGCTACTTCTTTTTTAAGATCACCATAGCTCTGCTGGCCGTCATGCTGTTTGATGACCGCATCCAGCGTTTCGCCCGATAATAGTGCGTGTATTTGGAGCAAATTGCAGATACCCGGTTGCTTTTCTGGGTCAAAATGAACTACGCCGATTGAATCTGTGGTAGCGGCCATGATTTTTTTAGCGGCTTCGTCTGGGTTGTCGTTGAGGAATATTATGCCGCGGCCGGATTCGTCGCTTTTGCTCATTTTTTTGGTGGGATCTGACAAATCTTTGATACGTAACCCCTGGTCCTTGCCAAAGAATACATGCTGTTCTTTAACCGGTTTAGGGACTTTGAAGAGATCGCCGAACTGTTTATTCATCCGATCGGCAATATCACGCATAAATTCAAGGTGCTGCGTCTGGTCGTCGCCGACCGGCACGTAATCAACGTTATACAAAAGTACGTCACAGGCCATCAGCACTGGGTAATTGAACAAGCCGACGTTAATCCGATCTTCGTTAAGCTTCGCAGACTTATCCTTAAATTGAGTCATCCGACTGAGCTCGCCCATGCCGGTAAAGCAATCAAAAATCCACGTAAGTTCGCTATGAGCCGGCACATAACTTTGCCGGAATGGCCGGACATTCGGATGGTCCAAAGGCAATCCGGCTGCCACATAGACCCGCAGATTTTCCATTATTTGCTGGTTAAGCGCATTAAAATCTATGGGCGTAATAAAACTGTGCAGATCGGCAACCATTATGTTGACTTCGTATTCTTCAGCCCGAGACTTCGCCATGTCGACACTGGGCAATAACGCCCCGAAATAATTGCCGATATGCAGGTCGCTATTGGCTCTAAGGCCAGTGAGTATAACTTGTTTGCTCATATGAAATATATTGTACCAGTTATTGTTAGTAATTGATGTTATGCCACTAAGCCCATCGCTTTGCGCCCAAGTACCGGTGCTACCCTTCTTAGGATTCTGCCAAGCTGTCTTGAGTTGAGAAGCGGATCTACGTCTGGCATGTCCCGAGGCATTTGACCTAATGCCTCGACGCATTCTTCCCGATTGTTATCCGGTGTAGTTTCTAGCAATACCCCATGAAGCGCCATTTTATTTGCATTGCAAACCCTCGCAAGTACTTGTATTTCAGATGTTATGCAGTCGACTGCGCGGATTTTTACACCTTCTTGTTTAATGGTACTGCCGTGCGGATCGTACAGAACGATTGATTCAGGCGCATACAGCTGTATTGCTTCGAGCGTACTATCCATGACGTCGATATTATCAACGCCCATTCGAATCATGAAAGTCAACTTGCCGGGTATGCCGTCCGGGTTTAGTTTTGCTGCCAGAGCAGCAACCTGCTCCGTTGTAGTATCTGGCCCTAATTTTACCCCGACTGGATTAGCAATCATTGCAGCCAGGTTGACATGCGCGCCCTCCGGGTCGTTTGTACGAGCTCCTATCCAAAGCATATCAGCAGATAGGGAGTATAATCTGCCCGATTCCGAATCCTGACGCAGCATGCCGATTTCGTATGGCAGTAGTAACAGTTCATGTGCTACCGGAACGTGTTCTCCGGCGATATCGGTCATAGCTGCCATAACATCACGGCTTTCCAGCGCAGCTGAAACCATCCTAGAGGCATCTGGTGTACGTTCTCTGAAGCTTTTACCATTAACACTGTCACCAAACCAAGAATCGAATTCCGTTCCTTCTTTATCTTTATCTTTTGCATTGGTTCGAGGTTTTGCGAAGTTCAATACACGGGATATGAACGAGTAATCACCGGCTTCAAGAACAACTTCTCTTTCCAGTAATACCCCGGCTGCTTTTGACAGTGTGATGCGGCCTAGCTCAAGCAAACTGTGTATCTTCTTGTTAAAGAGCAGCCGATCTGCACATTTTCCAGTAACTCCTAGTAGTTTGTCGCTCCTACCCGTCGCAATATCAAACAAGTGTGCTGAAAGTGCGTCAACCCGATCTGGTGTAGTTGCTTCGCCAGTGTTTCTTAGTTCGTGGACTGCATCAATCACTGCTTGTTTATTTGGCCAAGTCGGCTGGTAATTAACTGGATAATCCGGTTCTGGAAGCAGTTCCACAACTTCTTTTGCAGGCGCAAGTAGCTCTTGTGCGGTGATTCCTTCTAGGGTTGCTGAATTCATAAGGATTAAATCTGGCTCTCTTTCTGTAGAATTAAAAAAACCGCCTTTCGGCGGTTTTGCTTAGTCTTGATCGATTCGGTTTATTTCTTAATACGAACAGGACTTACCGCCAGTTGCGGGCTCTTAAACCAATAGAAAAAGTTTACTAGTCTGTTCATTACTTTCAAATATAGCATAGTTGTCACGGATTGCAAATTTTTGAGAAAAAATATTAACGCTTGGTGAACTGACGTTGTTTGCGGGCGCCGCGCAGACCGAATTTTTTACGTTCTTTTTCGCGTGAATCGCGGCTCAGTAGTTCGGCGCGTTTCAGTGTGCTCTTGTAATCTTCGTTTAGATTGACGAGTGCTTTGCTGATACCAAGGCGTATCGCGTCAACTTGGCTGGCATGGCCACCACCACCGACACGCACCGTGATATCAAATTTGCTTTCGATTTCTAATGCTGAAAACGGTTTTTCAAGTTCGTGTAAAAGATTCTTGCTGTTAGCAAAATATTCCTCGGCCGGCTTGCCATTAACAACGATGGAACCTTTACCGCCCTGCAATCGTACGCGGGCAGTAGCGCTTTTACGGCGTCCTAATGCGTAAAAATATTTCTGGGTTGTAGCGGTTGCCATGATTATTTACCTGCTTTCGTGGAGATTTTCTCTGGTTTTTGGGCTTCGTGGTTGTGATTTTCGTCGACGTAAATCTTAAGGCGGTCGA
>DATIJK010000084.1:0-4200 GCA_035478715.1 Saccharimonadales bacterium (SeqCode) | reverse complement strand
GTGCGGTCCCATAGATTTCGAATAGGTTTGAATGAACGGCGATGCAAATTGCAGATTCCATGCGTCAACAAAGTTTCGCGATGCAATAAAGTACCGTAACCGACATGTTTTTCGAAACAATAATGTGGGAATTTCTTAGCGGCAACATCAGTCATCCAGGCATCACGAGCAACCTTCGCGATAATACTAGCGGCACTTACCGCCGGTACTAGTGCGTCTGCTTTGATGATTGCCCGGGCACGCGGTTCATCAGGAAAATAATTTATATTTCCATCCACGATCAATTCATCAAAACCAATTTTTAGCAGATCCACTGCACGCTGCATGGCCAATCGTATCGCCCCGCTCAATCCCAACTCATCAATTTCCTTCGACGTGACCCAGCCAAGACTGTACGCAGCAGCTTCAAAACGGATGATATCTGCCAGTTTTTCACGCTGATTTTTCGACAAAACTTTAGAGTCATCCAAACCAGAAATCGGCGTTACAAGTGCA
Source organism: Saccharimonadales bacterium (SeqCode) (assembly GCA_035478715.1). Classification (GTDB taxonomy): domain Bacteria; phylum Patescibacteriota; class Saccharimonadia; order Saccharimonadales; family UBA4665; genus JAICLK01. The sequence goes on along the minus strand of DATIJK010000084.1, from coordinate 3,705 downwards.
ACAGCCCCGGCGACTAAAGGTCCTGCCCAACAACCTCGCCCAACTTCATCGACCCCTACTATCATATAAAATTAAGTCTAACACAAATTTTATTAGTATGTGATACGCTGTTTTGATGGAATTTTTAAGTGAGCGATATGCTCATCTAAGCAGGCTGCAACGATTTGCGTTAGGGACGCTAGCCGTACTCGGCTCTGGTCTTTTAGTGACAGGCTGCGCATCATCAGGTTCTAGCGGTACGGATCCGTCACAAGTAAAATACTGTACATTTACTGCTGAGATGGTTGGCTATGATGAGCTGCAAATCACGACCAGTGGAGTCCCGAATGACGTAGAAGCACAAATTACGAGAGTTAAAATATTTGAATATGGTTCATCACGCCACCATGATGAAACCGCAATCGGTGATACAGTAAGGTTTAGATATAATTATGATAACGAATACGTACATGTTTTTGGGATATACGGAACTTTTGTAGCGTCACGAAGTGCCAAAAAGAGGCTTCAAATGGCAATGCATCCCCCGCGTGATGCGGTTTCTTACTGGTGTGTAAACCCTAGCACAACCTAATTATTCAATTCAAACAACACATTCGTAGCGTGCAGTGTTCAGAAAAAGTTAGAGTTTTATTTTTTAGCGTCTGGTTTTTCGCCGGTGGCATTTTCGTGGGCTGCAAGGGCGGCCTGTGCTTTGGCTTCGAGTTTGGCTTCTTCTTCGGCTTCGGCAGCTTTGGCTGTTTCTTCTTTTAGTTTTGCTTCTGCAGCTTCGGCTGCTTCGTCGCGGACGGTATTAACTTTGTTGTGGTCGAAATCGACGCCTGTCAGACGGGCAGCTTTGCCAGTCCGTTCGCGCATGTATGTCAAATAGTTACGGCGGACTTTGCTTCGCTTGGTTACTTCAACTTTCAGCACCAATGGGCTGTGCATCAAAAAGCTTTTTTCTACGCCGATTCCGCTGGCAATCCGGCGGACAGTAATTCGGTTCATGTGGGAACCTTTTTTATCGGTACGGATAACTAATCCCTGGAAAATCTGTACGCGCTCTTTGTTGCCTTCACGGATTTTCTGGTGGACTTTAACGGTATCACCGCTGCGAACATCAACGACGGCTGATTTCATAAACTGCTTTTCAATTTTCCGAACAACAGACTCCATAGTAATCTCTACCTTGCAAATAATTTTTTAGTTGAATTGCAGTATATCATATCCGTTACCGTACATCAACGTCTCGGGTCCGGGCACTGTAAAAATCTCTTGCGAAAGCATGGGCTAAACTTACTGCAGAATAGTATCTTTCTCGCCATGCTGCGTCATCTTCGAATAACGCATCCGGTGGGCTGAGCGGTGGTTTAAATGCTTCTCGGCTTCTGTGCGAAATGAGGTCCTCAACAGTAACTCTCGATGGTTTATGAATATGTGGCGGCATTTCACGGACTGCGCGGGCGTCAACAAGGCCAACACTGTTACAATATTTTGCAATATCTTCTGCCGCAGGATCCATTAAAAGATCAATGTCCGGAAATTTTTCAATCAGGTATGCCTTAATGACTTCAACTGATGGCTTTTTAATTCCGTGAACCTTGGCTAAACGAATTTCACCCAGTGCAAAGATATCCGAAAACGTTGTTACGTTATCTCGAGTTAAGGCTTTCGCGACTCTGGTAAACGGCGCAGAATACTCACCCGAAAACATCAATGTTTGGGCAAGTCTGCGCTGTAGTGCAATTTCGTCCGCAAGAGGCTGATAATCTAGAACATGTTGCGCAATAACCAGACCGGACTCTGCTGCAACCTCAGCAACTCGAGCACGCAATAATTCATGTTGCTCGGCTGATTCGACATCAGTGACAAAAACTAACCGTCGTGGATAATGCTCAGATTCTGGCATAATTAACTTGTTATATCATGTAATTATATATTTGTCAGTTTTTTTATTAAATTTTGATACTGTACAATTTGTAGATGAACTACAATAAAATTGCTCTAGAAAAACACAAAGTACTGAAGGGTAAAATAGCCGTTGCGCCAAAAGACTCCGTCGACAGCAAAGAAAAACTGAGTATTTATTACACTCCTGGGGTTGGAGCCGTGTCCAGTTATGTCGCCGAGCATCCTGACGAAGCACGGGACTTTACTTGGACGAATAATTCTGTAGCCGTTGTAAGTGACGGATCGGCAGTACTTGGACTTGGTAATATCGGACCGCTCGGTGCGTTGCCGGTTATGGAAGGCAAATGCATGCTATTTAAACAATTTGGGGATGTTGATGCCGTGCCAATAGTTTTGGATGTTCATACAGCGGATGAAATCGTTGCTGCCGTAAAAGCGATTGCGCCGAGTTTCGGGGGAATCAATCTGGAAGATATCGCGGCGCCAATCTGTTTTGAAGTCGAAGATAGGTTAAAAAAAGAGCTCAGTATTCCAGTGATGCACGACGACCAGCATGGCACCGCTGTAGTCGCATTGGCAGCACTTATAAATGCATGCAAAGTGACAGGTCGAAAAATGGAAGACTTGAAAATTGTCATCGTCGGCGCCGGAGCTGCCGGAGTCGCTATCGCCAATTTACTGCGAAAATACGCGAACCCCACGATATTTGCCGTAGACAGTAAAGGCGTCATCAGTAAAAATCGGAAGGACTTGAACGATGCGAAACGCCGGTTAGCGGAGATTACAAATCCGAGTGATGTTTCTGGCCAGCTGATAGATGTTCTCGCTGGTTCAAACGTGTTTATCGGAGTTTCGGGCCCAGGGATACTTACTGCCGAACTCGTTAAAACTATGGAGAAAAATCCAATTATTATCGCCATGGCAAATCCAGTTCCAGAAATTATACCTGACGAAGCTAAGAAAGCCGGCGTGGCAGTCATGGCAACCGGCCGAAGTGATTTCCCGAACCAAGTCAACAATTCCCTTGCCTTTCCAGGCATTTTCCGCGGAGCACTCGACAACAAGGTAAAACAGATTACGGACGAACATAAAGTTGCAGCTGCTGAGGCATTAGCCGGGCTTATCAAAAATCCTACCCCGGATAAAATAATTCCCGGCCCGTTTGAACCAGGGATCCTTGAAGCAGTGTCAAGTGCTATATATTAACCAAGAACGCGGAAGACTTCTTCCAAAGTAGTTTCACCGGCAATTGCTTTCAATACTCCATCTTGTAACATGGTGCGCATGCCGCTTTTTACCGCGGCTTCTTCGATTGCATGCGTTGATAAGACAGTGGTGTGTGTTTCGAGTAAGGTGCGGATCTCGCCTGACATCATGAATTGCTCGCGGATTGCGATTTGGCCGCGATAGCCATACGGGTTTTCCGGTGATAAACCCGGCTTATACAGTTGCAATCCTTCGAGGTTCGGTTTTTCTTGGTTCGGCGGCAGTCCATCCACGATTTCTCTAAGCTTTGCAAGCGTCGCCTCGTCGGGCTGATACGGCTGTTTAGTTGCGTCATCAAGGTGCCTGACAAGTCGTTGCGCCATCACCAATCGTATTGCCGATACAAACAGCGGATTTTGACCGATGACATCCATCAATCTTGTCAATGCAGCTGCGGCATTTGATGCATGGAACGTACTGAGCACCAGATGGCCCGTCAATGATGCCTGTAGTGCAGTACGAGCAGTGTCGCTGTCGCGAATCTCGCCAATCATGACAATATCGGGGTCTAGACGTAGTACAGCGCGAAGTTTCGCGGCGAATGAGGCA
>DATIJK010000083.1:0-18296 GCA_035478715.1 Saccharimonadales bacterium (SeqCode) | reverse complement strand
AACGAACCAGAAAAATGTATCAGCGCGCTGAAATGGGCGGTGGCAGAAATGGAACGCCGCTTGCGCACGATGGCAGAAGTCGGCAAGCGTAATATCGCCGAGTATAACAGCCTTAAAAAAGAAGAGGGCATGCCGTATATCGTGATCGTGATCGATGAATTGGCAGACCTGATGATGATGGCTGCACGCGATGTCGAAGCCTTGATCGTACGTTTGGCGCAGAAAGCCCGTGCAGCCGGCATTCACTTGGTGCTCGCAACGCAGCGGCCGTCGGTAGACGTCATTACCGGTTTGATCAAAGCCAACGTTCCAGCGCGTATCGCATTCACGACCGCCAGCCAGGTTGACTCGCGGACGATCATCGACGGCATGGGTGCCGAAAAACTGCTTGGCCGCGGTGACATGCTTTATCTGACCGCCGATATGCCAAAGCCGATCCGTGTCCAGGGCGCATTGATCGAAGAACCAGAAATCGCCAAGGTTAACGACTTTATCCGTCAGCAACGTCCACCGCAATATGATGACGAGGTCGTCAGTCAGCCTGTCCAGCTAAACGGCAAGGGCGGTGTCGTAGCGGATATGGGCAACGATGCCGATGACGATATGTGGAAAGACGCCGTGCATGTCGTTATAGAAGGCCGCAAGGCCAGCACCAGCCTGTTACAGCGACGACTGCGCATAGGTTACGGCCGTGCAGCCCGCTTGATTGAAACCATGGAAGAACAGGGGATCGTAGGCCCGGCAGACGGCGCTCGGCCGCGCGAGGTTCTGGTAAGCTCGATGGATGAAGTTTTCGGCGGCGAAGCCGGTGGCAGTGAGCCGCAGCAGGAACTTGTACAATAACTGATTCGGCATACCAGACAGCTTGTTGAATCGTATAATTTGATGTAACATAAGCGTAAAATAAACAAGTGAATTTGAGGCGCTTTAAGGTTTCGCTCGCGAGTCTTAAAGCGTCTCTTTTTAGCGTCACTATTTATTGACCTTATTTTAAAAAAACGGTATAATTTGTTTACTTTAACAGCTTCAGCTTGCAGCCTCTGGTGCGTGCAGGCTTTAACCAACAGAAGGAGTAGCAATGAATCAGTACGAAGTTGCTGTTTTATATGATCCGGATCTGGAAATTGATCTGGACAAGGCCACCAAACGGGTGGAAAAGATTTTCGCCGACAATGGTGGCGAAGTCAAAAACGTCGATAACTGGGGCAAACGTAAACTGGCGTACCCAATTAAAAAGAACGAGCATGCTATCTATGTTTTCTACACGATAGAGTTTCCGCCCGAATCGGTTCAGAAAGTCGAAAGTGTATTGAATATCACCGACGAAGTCATCCGGTTCCTGATTACGCGGCCGGACCTTAAAAAAATCGCTAAAGCCGAAGCTGCCCGCGCAGAAAAAGCCAAGCGCAGCGCAGAACGAAGCAAATCGGAAGAGCAAACTGATGAAGCTGAAACGGCCGAAGAAGAGTAGAATTAAATCAGAGAGGGACTAGATTAATTCCGGAGGATAAGAGATGGCAAAAGGATTCAATAAAGTAATTTTGATGGGTAATCTGACACGAGATCCCGAAACACGGCAAACACCGAACGGCCAGAGTGTCACCAACTTTTCGCTAGCAGTTAACCGTACTTGGAAAGGTCAGGATGGCAACACGCAAGAGGCAGTCAGCTACATCGACTGTGTCGCGTGGGGCCGGACCGGCGAAATCATCGCGCAATATATGCAAAAGGGGCGTCCACTGTTAGTTAGCGGCCGATTGGACCAGCGCAGCTGGGAACAGGACGGCAACAAACGCAGCAAAGTCGAAGTAATCGTAGAAGATTTCAACTTCGTCGGCGGCGGGGATGGCGGTTCTGGCGGCGGTGGAGGTTTCAATAGCTCACCAGCATCAGCAGGCTCTGGCAGCGCTTCGAAATCAAGCGGTAGCAAGAAGAAAGACGATGTCGTGATCGAAGACATCGGCGATGAACCCATCAATTTAGACGACATACCATTTTAATAAGCTAAGAGCTACTAGCTAATGGCTAATAGCTCAAAATTTCGGAGAAATTTTTATGGCAAAGATTTTTAAACACAAGACCGACGTAGCGTACTTCGACTACAAAGATTTTAAGACGCTGCAGAGTTACGTGAATCAGTACGGGCAAATCGAAACCCGTAAAAAAACCGGCTTAACCGAAAGCCAACAGCGGCAATTGGCCAAAGCCATCAAGCGGGCGCGTCACATCGCGCTGCTGCCGTTCGTCGCGACAAATTAAACTAGCGGAGGTATCGTCAGTGAACAGGCAGGAAGCGGTAGGGATCGCGAGGCAGTTAGCTGAGCGGTTCCATAAGTTGCCGGAGATATCATTGCCGGCTTATCAAGGCCAGTCGCCAGCAGAAACTGCATTGCTCGATTTGCGCAAGCAGGGTGCAGCCCTCGTAAATTTGCTTACCCGGGATACAAAATCCTCACAGCTAAAGCAACAGCTTGATAAACTCCAGGGAAGCTTACAAGTCGCGCAGCTTTTTAATGTGGTCAGCGATAAAGAATTTGATACTGATATGAAGTCAATCAACAAAATACACGATTTGATTAAAGCCCGGGATTAAGGAGTTGGCATGGCATTGAGCATTACGGATTTAAAAAAAGGCACACTTTTCCAATGGGAAGGCGAACCGTACCGCGTTGTCGAATACGCGCAAAAGGTTATGGGGCGCGGCGGCTCAATCGTGAATGTCAGGATCAAGAGCCTCGTAGATGGCAAAGTGCTGGAAAAGACCTTTAAAGGCAATGAACAGCTTGATAGCGCCGATGTGACGAATCAGAATGTGCAGTACCTGTACAACGATGGCGCCAAATTCTACTTTATGAATGAGGATACGTTTGAGCAGTTCGAAGTGCCGGGCGATTTGGTCGGAGACGGCGCGAACTACATCAAAGAGGGCGATAAAGTCACACTGCAGTTTTTTAACGACCGCCCGATCAATGTTGAATTACCCAAAAACGTGCCACTGAAAGTAACTTATACCGAAGATGTCGTAAAAGGCGACACAACTAATGCCGTACAGAAAAATGCCGAGTTAGAAACCGGGATTACCATCAAAGTGCCGGCATTTATCAAGCAGGGCGACCTGATTTCGGTCGATACTGCTACGGGCGCATACCGCGAACGCGTCAAGTCATAGTTTGCGCGGCGAGAGTAAAATATAAGTATGGCCACCAGCGGAGAGAAACCCAAGTCAAGCAATAGATCGGAATTTGCCAATAATGTACTTAGTCTTGCAGCGGCATTTCTTTTATTTGCGGCTGGGGTTGAGCTTATTACTGGGTAACTGACGTATGGTTCCTGGCGATCGATTACTATGTGTACTTGTCGAAAATAAACCGATTGGATTTGAATTCAAAGATTGGCTTTTGCATGTGACTATAGTGCCGTGGTTCCGACTTGAAATAGAGAGTAAAGCTCTCAGAAGGGACTTAGAAACTGTACTAAAAGCGATCAGGCCATTCTCCGTTTTTATGGGGCAGGAAAACGTCGGATTCGGACATCAGAAAGGGAAAATGGCTACGCTGATTAAATTGCCGACTCCTTTAATTGAGATCGAACATAAGGTGCGTGCTTATTTTCATTCCCAACATGCCTGGTTGGTAGACGAGACGACCAAACGTACCAGTTCATTTAAACCGCACATAACAAACCAAAAAAATGGTTCAATGCACGAAGGCGATATATTTACGTGCGATAAGCTGTTCGTCGTTGAACAAAAAGGTGGGTACAAGAAAATTACCGGTGAGGTGAACCTTGGCTAAGATGCGACTCGATCAGGCGATGGTAGTGCAGGGTCTTGTATCTACGCGCAGCCAAGCCGAAAGCTATATCAAGCTTGGTGATGTCCAGATTGATGGAAATGTCGTTGTTAAACCAGGACATTTCGTAGCTGAAACTACGAAAATAAAGCTGACCGCAAGTGAGCAGTATGTTTCGCGGGCAGCATTGAAACTTGCTTCGGTTGCAGATACGCTCGGGCTGGAATTTAAAGATAAGGTTATGCTCGATGTCGGAAGCTCAACCGGCGGGTTTACTGATTATGCGCTGCGGCATGGCGCCATGAAAGTAATTGCAGTCGAAGTTGGCAAAAATCAGCTGCACCCGAGCCTGCATGGTCACCCTCAAATCGAGCTGCACGAACAGACGGACATCCGCGACATTGATGAAATGTCAGCAGCCCCCGAAATCGTCGTTATCGATGTGAGTTTTATCAGTCTCCGGGAAATATTACCGCACGTTGCAAAATTAAGTTCGGACAAAACTGTAATTATCGCGATGGTCAAACCACAATTCGAAGCATCCGCATTAAATCTCAAACACAAAGGGGTTATCAAGAATGACCGTATGCGGCGTGATATCTTAAAAGATTTCGAAAATTGGGTTACTGGTCATTTCGTAATTATAGACAAGGCAGATTCCCAGGTAGCAGGGGCAAAAGGCAATCAAGAACGTTTCTACAAGCTGCGCAAAATCTGAACGAATTGTTCAGTAAAACAGATAGAGTAACCAAAGATCCCGCAGTACTATTGAGTTGAAATAATTTTAGTAATATATTTGCAAAAAAAGCTCAAATATGCAATAATTGATACATTCAATAAAACAAATAATGCAAACTGAATTATTAAACGGAATTCCCGCGACTCCAATAACCGCTTCCACGGAAGTGACTTTTCATCTTGCGCCAGCCGAAACAGACAAGCCGTTTCGGCGGGTTGCTGGCATTTCAGCAAATGAAACCAATTGGCGGGATGGATATGTAGACCAGGGAATCGCACTCGAGGAATATACTACAACATTGCCGACTGAATTGTCTGATAGGATGCTTGCCTTTGCTCGCCGGCACATTGGTCCTGAGGCAACTGATAAGCAGACAAGATACTGGTGCCACACACTTGCGCATAGGGTTGGCCATACTGCTATGGCAAGTAGCGCACCTGTAAATGAAGGCGAAGGATTCCGAGCATACCAACAAGCGGAAAGTATCTATCAGAATGGAGCTAGAATTTCCCCGAACGAACTTGCCGTTGGTGAGCATGGCGTCGTCGCGGATTCCGATACCAATAGGCCTGAGACTCGTGGACCAATCGATCACAGTATGGTCGGAATCGGTGATGGCTTGGCAATACAAGTAGATAATGAAGGTCCCCATAGTGAATTCTCAGGACACCTATATATCGGTAGACCTGATGAGTATGTAAAACGTTTGGAAGCCAAAAGGGGAGTAGGTGAGACTACGGCTCAAGTGGGGTTTTATGTACATCGTGATCCAGTTTCTGATCCCGCTACACCTCAAAGACGTTCACGTACGCTAAGAAACGGCTTACGAAGTCGGCTGATGCCACAAAGAAAACCGTAAATATCAGAAGAAGATGCGGAGGTTATAGGCCCATGGTATTAAAGCCTAATTATTTTAATCAGCAGCCTTTGTTTAACTGAATCAAAATTCAATTCGCGTACATCGCGCTGTCCAGCTAGATGCTTATAATCATTAAGACTGATTCGCAAGTGAGCGGCGCGAAAGGCAATCAGGAACGATTTTATAAGCTTCGAAAATTGTGACTTTAATCAAAATTTAGCTGATAAACTATAACCATAATGCATATGTATTTCGCGAGCCGTACCCAGGCCGGTAAAATGCTCGCCGAAGAAATCGTGAAAAAACACGCCGGCGAGAACTGTGTGGTGATCGGGTTAAGCGACGGAAGTGTTATTACGGGCGCGCAAATCGCGTTGCAGCTGCATGCGCCGTTAAGTTTGCTATTAGTCGAACCGATTGAACTTCCCCGGGAAGGCATGCCGATCGCGGGTATGAGTGATGATGGGTCTTTCGCGTATAACGGTCTGTATAGTGAAGGCGAAATCGATGAACTCGTGACAGAATATCATAATTATATTGAAGGCTTGAAGACTTCTAAATTGTCTCAGATGCATGAAGTGCTGGGGGCGGGCGGGTTGATCCGCAGGGATCTTTTGCGCGGCAGGGTTATAGTGCTGGTGTCCGATGGGCTAACCAGCGGTTTTTCGCTTGATGTCGCAGCCGTCTACCTCAAAAAAACCAAGTACGAAAAGTTAATTGTCGCAACGCCGCTTGCCAGCGTACCTGCAGTCGACAGGATGCACGTTCTGGCAGATGAGATCTATTGCCTGAATGTTGTTCACGATTACATTACGACTGACCACTACTACGAATTACGCGATGTGCCGCCGCATAAGGTCATCGTCAGTGTGCTCGAACGAATCATGAAGCAATGGAAACAATAGCTGATTAACCGCTATAAGAACGATCGGAGTTTTTCGATATCAAGCAGCGTGATAAATGCCTGGGAATTTTTAAGCAAGTCTTTTCGTTCCAGAGCGATCATTTCGCGGCTGGTCGTTTCTCGGCTGGAATTAATTGAACTTGCAATATCCTGATGCCTGAGCGGCACGTCAATCACAATACCTTCAGGGGTTTCCTTTCCGAAACGGCCGGCCATGATAAGCAGGAAGGCTATCAGCCGCTCACGAACACTGCGGTATTCCAGATTTAAAATGCGTTCCGAATGGATCCGGTACATTTCCAGAATTATATCGAGCATTGGGAACACAAGATCGGGCAATTTGTTGATTGAAGCCATGAATAATTCGCGCTTAACACGCCAAATAACTGTAGGAGCCAGCGCTTCGTAAATGATCTGGCGGCCCTCGCCGGTGATTGTCCAAATCAGCGGGAAGATTTCGCCGGGCTTGCGAATAGCGAGTAGGTTTTCTTCGCCGTATTTTGTTATGTCGTATGCTTTGACAGTACCGGATTCGATAAAGAAAATACCCGACGGGGTATCGCCGGGCCTGATGATGAATTCACCTTTTTTGTAACTCAATTTAGTGCCATGACGGTGGAAGAGCCCAATAAATTCTTCGGACTGCTTCTTGTTGGCCAGCATTATCTTATTATCTCATAGATTACCAGGGGTGGCCAATTTATTAGTGATATAAATCTCACTAGATTTGTAAAATAAATTACCGACTTACTGTTTGAAATAGTCGTAAAGTGAATTCAGAGTGTGGGCGAGAACTTAACAACAAGGAGGTCCCAATGGTAAGTCAGGAGGAAGTAGAACGGCAGCTTAATCGGATAGGCTGCAATTATAGACTATGGGGACACTCCGAATTGGCAGAGTTAAAGAATATTTTGATGGATGCCGAACAGATCGCGCATTGCGTGAATGGCCATTACGAGGGCGGTTTTGGGCTGCTGGTCGCGACAGACCACAGAGTGCTGATGATTGATAGGAAACCTATGAATTATCTGAAAGTAGTCGATATCAGATTTGAAACGATAACCGAATTTGATTTCCATAACAGTTTGTTCCAGGCATCAGTCCATATCTGTACGGCTGCGAAAACCATTATGTTCGTAAGCTGGAACCAGCATCGGTTGCGCACATTACTGCATTATGTCCAGCAAAGAGTTATCGAGATCCGGCAATATTACAGTATGGCGCAACAGTTCCAAGCGATTGCCGCACAACAGTTACAGCAGCCGCAACCTGCAGCGTTCGTACCGAATATGGCCCAATCACAAACAGTAACAGCAACTCCCTTGGGTCAAAGCATCAGCGATGCTGCCACGACGCTTGGAGCGTACACGTACACGAAGTTACCGCATTTCCGCCGGCATCAGAATCGCCGAATCGGGCGTTACGCGATGCCTGATGAAATTTACATGCCGCTCAGCCAGGTTAGTACCGGCGCATAGCATCTATTTAGAGACGTTAAAGCGAAACTCAACGACGTCATCCGGTTGCATAATGTAATCTTTACCTTCGGTCCTGATCTTGCCGGCTGCGCGGGCAGCGGATTCAGACCCGGCATGTACCAAATCATTGTAGTTTACGATTTGAGCTGCGATAAATCCTTTTTCGAAATCGGTGTGGATGACGCCGGCTGCTTGCGGGGCAGTCGCGCCCTTTGGAATCGTCCAGGCGCGGACTTCTTTTTCGCCGGCTGTCAAATAACTTTGCAGCCCCAACGTATCGTACGCGGCGTGAATGAGTTGTTCGAGCCCTGATTGTTTCTGACCGTAACTATCGAGCAATTCCGCACGGTCGGATTCGTCCAGCCCGCGCAGTTCGTCTTCGAGTTTCGCGCAAATAAATAGCGCATTTGATGGTGTTGCTAACTTCTTAAGATCTTCAGTCGCCGCAGCATTTGACAGGCTTTCATCATCGACGTTAAACACGTAGATAATCGGCTTGGCGGTCAATAAGAACAGATCCGCGATATGCTCATAATCGATGCCCGGTTCTGCCCATAGCGGTTTGCCGTCGTTTAATAGTTGCCGGACATGTTGCAATGTGGCGAGTTCGGGTAGGAGTTTGGGATTTGCCCGGGCTTCTTTCTCGAATTTTGGCAACCGGTTTTCGACAGTTTGGATATCGGCGAGTATCAGCTCGGTATTGATGACATCGATGTCCTTCTGCGGATTCCGATCGATGTCGACGTGCGTTACGTTCGGGTCGTTGAATGCGCGGACGACTTGTACGATTGCGTGGCAGCTTCTGATGTGGCTCAAAAACTGGTTGCCCAAACCTTCGCCCTTGCTGGCCCCGGCAACCAATCCGGCGACATCAACGAATGTGACCGTGGCCGGAACTATTTTTTGCGTGTTATATAAGCTAGCCAGTTTATTCAGCCGATTGTCAGGGACGGGCACGACGCCGGTATTCGGCTCAATGGTTGCAAAAGGATAATTAGCTGCCAGCGCACCGGCATCAGTCAATGCATTGAACAGCGTTGATTTGCCAACGTTCGGTAATCCGACAATCGCGATAGATAAACCCATATGCAATCATTTTACCCGAGTTATATGTCTATAACTAACAAATTATCAGATGAAAGTGTAATTATAATAACTGCTATAATTTGGGGTTGCGAACACGAGTAGTCCTTATGCTATAATGCGACTGATGAAGGAGCGCCATATTCTTCCGTCCAGGCTGGGAAACACTGAAAATTCTAGCGCGGGGCTCAAGGATATAACCAAGGCCGAACTCGCAAGTTGAATCAACTTGAACGGCGGGCAAAAAAAGTGGGCATCATGATCAAAACATATAAACCAGTTAATGAAACGGAGCTCTAACGGATGGGTTTATTAACTGGCGTTTCCAGCTTTTTCGGACTCGATATCGGCACGACCGCCATTCGGTTGGTTGAACTGCACGGTGCCGGGCCGACACGACAGCTTTTGAAATACGGCTACGTACCGATTGACAGCAAATTAACTTTGAGCGACTCAAAAGCCGACCAGCAGAAAATGGCGCAGGTGATCGCCCAATTGCTCTCGCAAGCCAGGATGACCACAAGGAACGTCGCTGTCGGTGTTCCGTCGCAGCGTGTCTTTACGACTGTCGCAGATTTTGACAGGTTATCGCCGGCTGAACTAGGGCAGGCGATCCATTATCAAGCCGATTCGCTGATCCCGACGCCGTTGTCCGAGTCAAAACTTGACTGGGCAATGCTCGGTGATTCGCCGAAGGACAAGACAAAAGTCGAGGTGCTACTATCCAGTGTTTCGAATGAACTGGTCGAAAGCCGGCTGGATATGCTGGAAGGTATCGGTTTGAACGTTATTGCATTTGAGCCGGATAATCTGGCACTGGCGCGGGCATTGCTTGCCCCGGACGCCCCGAATCCGGAAATGGTTCTGGACATTGGATACAAAAGCACCGATTTGGTCATCGTCATGCATGGCGCGCCGCGCTTAACGCGTTCGATACCGACCGGTGTCGAAGCGATTGTCCGGAGTGCCGCGCAAAATCTGAGCATCGACGACAAGCAAGCAGAGCAATTTGTATTCAAATTCGGCCTGGGTAAGGATAAGCTGGAAGGCCAGATCTACCAGGCGATTATCAGTACTGTCGACCTATTGACGTCAGAAATCGAAAAATCAATCAAGTTTTTCCAGGCACGCTACACCGAAACGAAGATCGACCATATCGTGGTTACCGGTGGCGCGTCAACATTGCCTGAATTCCCGCTGTATCTTGCCAATAAATTCGCTATGAACGTGGAAATCGGCAACGCCTGGCGCAATGTAACATACGATGCCGCAAGACAGAACGAACTGCTAGCTGTATCTAATTCATTCGGCGTAGCTGTCGGATTGGCGGAGCGCGCGGAATGATTCAGTTCAACCTTTTACCGGATGTAAAACTGCAATACCTGAAAGCGCGCCGTACGCAGCACCTTGTGTATACTGCCGCTATTATTGCGATTGCTGTCTCGCTGTTTATCCTGGTAGTACTTATCGGAACGGTCGATGTCCTGCAAAAGAAGACCATCAAAGATTTGAAAGCAGACATCAAAACCAGCAGCGACCAGCTTAAAAATACTCCGAATTTAAGCAAGATCCTAACGGTCCAGAATCAACTGGAAACACTGACATCGCTGCACGACAACAAACCGGTCGCTTCCAGACTGTTTGAATTTGTCAAAGACGTCACACCTTCAACCGCGAGCATTTCTAACTTAAGCGTAGACTACACCGCTAATACGATAACGATCACGGGTAACGCGGCTTCGTTGGATGTTATCAATACTTACGTAGATACCCTTAAATTCACGACATACAAGAAACCGGACGGTACGATGGGGAACGCATTTTCGTCGGTCGTGCTGACGTTCAGCCGTGGAAGTTCAGGCGCTACGTACACCATTTCTGCCAAATTCGACCCGGCAATCTTCATCAGTACAAACAGCGTGAATCTAATCGTACCGGTCAAGACGACGACACGTTCGGCGATAGACCAGCCAACCGATTTATTTAAGAGCACTAAGACTGTAAATGGCGGGAACTAAAGGATAAGCATATGGCAAAAGTACACGTCAGCACCAAACGGTTAATGATTGACAAGACGAACGCCCGGATTGTTATTATTACGGCTGTCGCGGCGTTCATTGTGGTGTTCACCCTGGTCGCTGCAAAAGCGCTCATTTCGCAGGCCGCGTACCAGAACAAGGTGATAAATAAGAATAAAACCGCAAAGCAACAGCTCAAAGATGATATCCAAGCAACAAACTCGTTGGTTACTTCGTATCAGGCATTCGTGAGTACATCGCAAAACGCCTTAGGCGGCAATCCAACCGGTAACGGAGGCCAGGATGGCGATAATGCCACGATAGTTCTTGATGCATTGCCAAGCGAATACGATTTTCCGGCGTTGGCAACCAGTCTTGAAAAGCTGATTGTCGGACAGCGCGTCCAGATCGCCAGCATTACTGGTACGGATGACGAAATCGCCCAGAGCGGCGCGAAAGCAAGCGCCAAACCAGCTCCGGTTCCGATGCCGTTCCAAGTTTCCGTAACCGGCACGTATCAAAACCTGCAGTCGCTTGTCGGCGCATTGAATAAGTCGATCAGACCCTTCAAGATTAATACGTTGCAGATTTCCGGCGACCAGAAGTCGATGAATATGACCATCAGTGCCGAGACATATTATCAGCCCGCCAAATCGCTTAATATAACCGAACAGGTGGTCAAATGAAGCAAAAAGACATAGCTCTATTGATCGCAGTGGTAGTTTTCAGTGCCATAGCATCGCTGGTCGTTTCGCATTATGTATTCGCATCGCCAGGGAATAGACAGCAGACGTATGCGGTTGTTGAAGTTGTAAAATCAGACTTTCCGTTGCCGGATGCCCGATACTTCAATAAGAATTCGGTCAATCCAACGCAGCTGATTCAGATAGGCACGACCACCAACACAAATCCATTTAACGGCGCGACAAATTAGGCAGGGGCTTACGGCGTCATGAGCGTCCTGTCAGCAACAGCCCAGGAACAAGTCGAACAGACGCTTGTTCAGAACGGATCGCTTACAAAACCGGCGCTTGAAGAACTCAAGCTCAAGGCTAAAAAAACCAGCACGCCGTTGCTGGGTTTGCTGGTAACCGACGGCCATGTTTCCGAAGAAGAATTAGCCAAAACGATAGCGCACGTCACGAAAGTGCCATATGTCAATCTGGACAGCGTGCATATCGACCAGAAAACACTCGAATTATTACCCGCAGATCTCGCAGAACGATACATGGCAGTGCCACTCGGTGAAATCCAGAACCGGGTAGCAGTTGCGATGTTGGATGCCGACAACGTTCAGGCTGTTGATTTCTTGTCGAACAAGATCGGCCGGCCGCTGAAAGTATTTGCCGCCAGCGAAGTGGGTATCCGGCAGGTGCTCAAGATGTACCAGTCGAATATTTCCAAAGACGCATTAGCCGGCATCAGCGATATCGGCATGCCGACGCAGCAAGAACAAGAACAGGCCGACAAAGACAAGGCCAAGCAGGCTAAACCGGGCTCTAACATAAAGACGATCGTGCAGGATTCGCCGATTAGTAAGGCGCTTTCGGCAATTCTGGAATTTGCCGCCAAAAACCGGGCAAGCGATGTGCATATCGAGCCGCTCGAAAATGCTTTGCGTATCCGCTGCCGTATCGATGGTGTGTTGCGCGAAGTCATGAAACTGCCAAAAACTACCGAACCGCCGCTCGTATCACGCATCAAGATCCTTGCGAACCTCAAGATTGACGAGCACCGCATACCGCAGGATGGCGAATTCACGATTAAGGTTCTGGACCGCAAAATCGACTTACGTATCGCGATATCTCCGGTTGTCTGGGGAGAGCAAGTTGTTATTCGTCTACTCGACAAAGGCGACACAAGTTTCAGGCTGGAAGACATGGGTTATCGGGGCAGGTCACTGCGCGCAATCCGCGAAGGTCTGAAGAGCTCAAACGGAATGGTACTGACCAGTGGTCCGACCGGCTCCGGTAAGTCGACGTCGCTGTACGCACTGCTGCAGGAAATCAAAAACGATACGATCAATATCGTTACGCTTGAAGATCCGGTCGAATATAAGATGGACGGCGTCAACCAGATTCAGGTGAATCCGGATGTCGGACTGACATTCGCCGCCGGTTTGCGCTCTATCCTGCGTCAGGACCCCAATGTCGTCATGGTCGGGGAAATCCGTGACAAAGAAACCGCCGAGCTGGCGGTGCAGGCGTCTTTGACCGGACACCTTGTATTTAGCACGCTCCACACTAATTCCGCTGCCGGTATCTTACCGCGTCTGTTGGATATGAGCTTGGAGCCGTTTTTGATTGCTAGCACGGTTCACACGGCAATCGGTCAAAGGCTAGTCCGGAAAATCGGTCCCAAAAACGAAACGTATACGTCTGACGCGGTTGAAACAGATGCAATCAAAGAGACGATCGGGCATTTATTACCGGCCAACGACGCTGAGCGCGAGAAGGTCGCCAATGACTTGGGCTATAAAACCTTGCCACTTCGTAGCGATAAAGCTTATACTTTATGCAGGGGCATAGATACTCCGGATTCCCCAAGCGGTTACAAGGGACGGCTCGGCATTTACGAGGTGTTCAGTATCACACAGGAAATCCAGGAATTAATAATAAAGAGATCTACCAGCGCGGAGATTCAGGAAATGGCGCAAAAACAGGGAATGGTAACGATGCGCGAAGACGGATACCTGAAAGCTTTGGCTGGTGAAACGACTATTAACGAAGTGAATCGAGTAGCATCGGCGGATAGCGCATAAACATTATGAAAAGGGTGGAAATATAGAAATGCAGGGACAACCGAGAATCGAAGTTTTGCTGGAGGAAGTCGTCAAGAAAAAAGCGTCTGACCTCCACATGCAAGTCGGATTGCCGCCAATGTTGCGTATCGATGGCGCTTTGACGCCCGTATCCGGCGCAGAAGTACTGACCGAAGAAACGGTCGAAACACTTATTTTTGCCATTTTAGACGAAGACCAAAAGCAGATTCTGCTAAAAGACAAAGAATTCGACTTCAGTTTCGCATTTGGCGACCTAGGCCGGTTCCGTGTTAATGCATTTCACGAACGCGGCAATCTGGCTGCTGCGCTTCGACTTATTCCAAATGAAATTCTAACTGTTGAGCAGCTCGGATTGCCAAACATCGTCAATAAGTTCGCCGATTATCCGCGGGGATTAGTATTAGTAACCGGCCCGACCGGTTCAGGGAAGTCAACGACCCTGGCAGGCATGATCCGCAAAATCAACGAAGAGCGGCCGTCTCACATCATCACGATCGAAGACCCGATAGAATATACCCACCGGTCTAAAAAATCCGTAATTGTCCAACGTGAAGTCCATTATGACACCTATTCGTTCAGCGCAGCGCTCCGAAGCGCCTTGCGTGAAGACCCGGATGTCGTGCTCATCGGCGAGATGCGTGACCTTGAAACCATCGCCAGCGCGATTACCATTGCAGAAACGGGGCATCTGGTACTTGCCACGCTGCACACCAACAGCGCCGCACAAAGTATCGACCGTATGATCGACGTATTCCCGCCGCACCAGCAACCGCAGATCCGCTCACAGCTGGCCAACATATTGATGGCAATCTGTTCACAGCGTCTGATTCCAGCAGTCGGCGGCGGCCGTATCGCCGCAGCAGAAATTTTGGTAGCAACACCCGCAGTCCGTAACATCATCCGTGAAGGTAAGAGCCACCAGCTCGAAGCAGTCATCCAGACCGGCGCAGAATTCGGCATGCAATCCATGGACAAGACGCTTGTCAGTCTCGTCCACAACGGTACGATTTCGTATGACGAAGCCCGCAATTACGCAGTTGATCTGGATGAATTAGACAGGTTGATGAGGGGATAAAAAAGTAATTTAAGAATTTTCTGATGCAAACAGACAATAAACAATTAAGACTTGAAAATCGGACCGGAGGTTCGACGTGCTAACGTTCCATTACACCGCCAAGGATCCCGCTACTGGGCAGCGGATAAAAGCAGTCGTACAAGCCGATAGCGAACAGGCTGCGGCCAAATTGATCCGTGCCGAAGGGCTCACGCCGGTATCCATTAGTTTGAGCGGCGGCACCGGTGCGAAGTTTCTGGATCGTTTCAACAGGATAAAAGCCAAAGACCGCGTCCTATTTTCGCGCCAATTGGCAACGCTGATCAATGCGGGTCTGCCGCTAGTACAGTCGCTGCGTAACGTCGCAGAACAGACCACCAGTAAAAAGTTCAAGATGATCATTCAGGCGATCATCTCCGATATCGAAGGTGGTTCAGCGCTTTCGGCGGCCATGGGCAAATACCCCGAAGTCTTCAATCAGGTTTACGTCAATCTTATTGCAGCCGGTGAAGCATCCGGTACGTTAGACCAAGCATTGGAACGTCTGGCCATCCAGCAAGAAAAGGATGCAGAACTAATCAGCAAAGTAAAAGGCGCCATGATGTACCCGATCATCGTTTTGGTCGTCATGTTCGGTGTCGTCGGATTCATGATCGTCAAGGTACTGCCGCAGGTAAAGATTCTTTATTCAGGATTGGGCGGAACGCAGGCATTGCCGCTGGTAACCAGAATATTGTTGAGTATATCTGATTTTGTAATTCATTTCTGGTGGGTATGCCTGATTATCCTGGTCGTACTTATATTCATGGGCACGCGCTGGGCCCGTACACTTGGCGGCAAGACGGTAATCGATAAATTCAAGATGACAGCCTGGCCGGTCGGACCGTTGTTCATGAAGATGTACATGGCGCGGTTTGCGCGAACAGCCGGAACGTTGATTGCCAGCGGCGTGCCGCTCATCCAGGTGCTTGAAATAACTTCGAATGCAATCAATAACGTGCATATCAGCAATTCGGTCAAAAAGGCTATCGAAAAGGTGAAGGGCGGAAAGGCGCTGTCTGATTCGCTGCAGGGCGATCCGAACTTCCTGCCGCTTGTCCCGAGCATGATCCACATTGGCGAGCAGTCCGGATCGATGGAGGCGATGCTTGATAAGACCGCGACGTATTACGAGCGCGAAGTGGATGACCAGATCAAGGCGATTTCGACAATCATTGAACCCGTGCTAATGGTAGTGCTAGGAGTCGTAGCATTTACCATAGTTGCGGCTGTACTGTTACCGATATATGGATTGGCAGGTAAATCGTTCTTGAACATATAAAAAGATGAAATTCGACGGCAATTGTGACATCTGTCACATGAATTGTCCTACAGATAGAAACGCTGTAAAAAAATACTTGCTATTTTCTGTAGAATCTCGTAACATCTAAACCATAAGCATATTTTCAAAAAATAAGGGGGCACTTAATATGATACAAAAATTAAGAAACCGTGATGAAGGCTTCACCATTATCGAAGTCTTGATCGTGTTGGCGATCGCAGGTTTGATTCTGCTGATTATCTTCTTGGCGGTTCCTGCTTTGCAGCGAAGCTCCAGAAACACCCAGCGAAAGAATGACGCAGCAGCAGTCGCCGGCGCCGTCGCTAATTACATAAGTAATAACGGTGGTACATTAGTTATCGCTGGTGGTACGAAGACAGACACAGATCCAAATGCGGTCGATGTATGTGCAGTAGCAGCATGTGCTTCAGGTAACTTTGAATCTGCAAAACTTGGGTATTACACACCGGCAAACGTGTCGATCATTGCATCGTCTAAGCCGGCAGGTACATTACCGACAACAAACACAATAGTTGTTGACCCAGGCTACAACTGTAACTCAAGCAACACAGATGTTGGTGTAGCGACTACCAGAACTGCAGCAGTTTTGTATCAAATCGAAACTGGCTCGGGCTCGTCAGCTATGCAGTGTGTAGAACAATAAAAAGTAAGGCACATTAGGAAAAGGCTCCAATCGGAGCCTTTTTTCTTTTTCTGCATGGTATGATTTATGCATATGCTTATCTATCTTTGGTTGGTTATTGCTGGCTTATGCTTTGGTAGTTTTACAAATGCTTTTGTTTGGCGCTTGCACGAGCAGGAAGAGCAGAATAGTCGAAAGTCTAAAGTTGGAAAGTCCAAAGTCGGCAAAAGTAAGGCGTCAAAGACTACCAAATCCGCAAGTGGCAGTTCCAAAGACCTTTCAATCTTGAAAGGTCGGTCGATGTGTACGCACTGCGGGCATCAGCTAGCTGCCCTGGATTTAGTACCGGTATTCAGTTGGGTGTTTTTGCGTGGCAAATGCCGGTATTGTCATCAGAAAATAGATGACTGGCCGATTGTCGAGCTGTTGATGCCTATTCTGTTCGCATTTTCGTATGCCATGTGGCCGCTGGCCATGTACGGCTGGGGGGCGGTCGAGTTTTGGGTGTGGCTGGTTTTCCTGGTCGGGTTCATGATTCTCGCGGTGTATGACTTGCGATGGTATATCTTGCCAGACCGCGTCGTGTACCCGCTTATGGGCCTGGCCGCAATAAATGTTCTCGTGCATGTGCTGTTCTTTCACGGCGGTACGTCAGCACTGCTTGGTGCCTGTTGGGGTGTGCTTATATCTAGTGGTATCTTTTATGTGTTGTTTCAGTTGTCCCAAGGCAAGTGGATTGGGGGCGGGGATGTCAAACTGGGGGTCGTGATCGGATTGTTGATCGGCGGTCCGCTCAACAGTTTTTTGCTGTTGTTTATAGCGTCCACGCTTGGCAGTATCGTCAGTATACCGTTGTTGATAGTTGGCAAAGCTAAGCGAACCACATTGATTCCTTTTGGGCCGTTCCTGTTGCTGGCGACATTCATAATCGTGATTTACGGAACCGCAATAACAGATTGGTTATACAGGGTATTATTGTTGAAATAAAAGGGGCGTGGGCAAAGTCGCTTATGGTATACTGAGAGCTTATGAGGACTGCTTCAAAACTGGTGAAGCATCAGACTTTTAGGCGTCGAATTTCATCTGGAAAAGTCGATGGATTTACTATTGTCGAAACGATGATCGTGCTGGCTGTTACCGCGGCATTATTTTTGTTGGCGGTCATTTCTGTCAGCGGCCGCCAGAACGAAACGGAGTTTCAGCAAGCCATCAATGATGTCGGCTCAACGTTCCAACAGATAATCAACCAAGTTGATTCCGGCAACTATCAGGAGGCTCAAAAAGTAAATTGTACGAATGTAGGAAATAAACCGAATGTAACGGATGCAAGCGCCAGCACTACAGATACGGAAGGCACCAGCACGGATTGCATGTTCGTTGGCAAAATCGTCCAGTTCGCCACCCATAACGCAGACCCGCAGCAGTTTATCATTTATCCCGTAGCCGGGTTGCGCAAAGATCCAAGCACCGGATTGAATTGCATTGATATCGATTGCACGAAGCCTGCGATGGTCGCGCCGGGTAATTCCGGAAATGGTTCGTTCCCAGATCAAAGTGTTACCAAATTTTTGCATAACGGCCTTTCTGTAGTTTCAATGCAATTTAAAAATGGTGCATCAATAAA
>DATIJK010000082.1:0-4807 GCA_035478715.1 Saccharimonadales bacterium (SeqCode) | reverse complement strand
TTCGGGCAGGATGCCGGCAGTACGATGCATTAATACAGAATATTGATAGTAAGCTGTGCTACACTGATGTTTGAAACATAAGCTTATTTGAGATGGCTAAATCTAAGATACAAAGTCTTCGTAAGGTTAAATTTTCCCCTTTGAAGGAGAAGTATTTTCCGCACAGCAGCCAGCACGTCATGCCGATGGTTGCGGTTGTATTGTTGATTGCAGCGCTCGGCATCCACTTTGTATTTACCGGGCACGCTGCGACGTTAGTAAGTTCATCTGAGGCTGAGTCGGGTACGGTCGCCGGCAAAGCCTGCATTAACTCCGATGCGGCCGCGAACGGCGGCAGCAGTGTGAAATTCGGCACAACGACCTGCACAGCTTCTGGTGGCGCCCCGACGACGCCCCCAGTGATGTGGTGTGAAAACGGTTTGCCAACCAGCCCGTACACTTCGGCTCCGGCGGGTGCAGTGACTGTGGCGGCAGGCAATAATGCATCCAGCAGCGTTAACAATAGCGCTCCCAACACGACCTATTGGTTTGCTCCGGGTACTCACACCGGGCTCGACATCCAAACCGACCACGGTGATCGCTATGTGGGGGCACCCGGAGCTATCATTGACGGCGGGAATAGTATCGCGCACGCCTTTACCGGCATGTATAACGATACCGCCGACCAAAACGTGACTATAGAATACCTAACCATTCAGCACTATAAACCTGATAACGGCGGCGGTTCGGTCAACTCCAACGGCAACAACGGCTGGACCGAGCAATACAACCTCATGACCTCAAACGCTCCCGGGGCTGCCATGATGCTCGGCGGCAACAACACAGTTACCAACAACTGCCTCACCAACAACGGCGAATATGGCGCACAGGGCTATTCCTACGTCGACCAGACCTACGAGGACACCTTTACAGGCGGCGCCGTCAACATTACCTTCACCGGCAACGACGTTTCGTTCAACAACACCGCCCGCACAACTTACGGGGTTGAGGGGGGTGTAAAGTTCTGGCAAAACGGCAACGTTGTGGTTACAGGTAACTACGTCCACGACAATATCCAGTCGCCCGGTATTTGGGCGGACACCGATAATGCCGGGTTCAAAGTGGAGGGGAATTATATCTCGAATAACGGCGCGCCCGGATTCATGTATGAGATCAGTTACAACGCCAATATTGTTAACAATACCTTCATCGGCAATAGCTATACTGATGGTCCGGCCAACCCAGGATTTCCTTCCGCCGCCATTTACATCTCGGAGTCCGGCGGCGATAGCAGTGTCCCCAGTACATATCCCGGCATACTTAATATCCAGAATAATGTATTCACGGACAACTGGGGCGGGGTCACGATCTATCAGAACTCGGACCGGTATGTCGGTGACGGGCAGGATCCCGGAACTATCACGCCACCCGCCGGAGTTGATATGCAGCAATGGATAAATACTGACGGCCCTAACAATTGCCCGACAAAATTGTCCGTAACTTCGCCCATCAACTACCATGTGCTGTGCCAGTGGCGTTCTCAGAACGTGACGGTACAGAACAACCAGTTTAATTTGAACCCGAACAATCCGATCTTCGGCGGTAAATGTACTGCTAATAATAATTGCGGACAGAATGCCCTGATGGCTCCATACGGAAGTCTTTCGGCCTATCCCGCGTATACAATACCCAATGCCATCTCAAATCTGCAAAATAACCACTTCAAAAACAATACCTACACGGGGCCATGGACGTTCATGTACTTCAACCAGGGCACGAACGGCAGCTGGGCAAACTGGACCAACGGCGCTAGCAACGTGGATGGCTCCGGCTATAGTTTCCCGGCCCAGGATTCCGGCAGCACGATACATTAAGATTGGCTGATTTTGAGCAGTCAAGCCATATACTTTTTTGCCGTGGAGAATACTATTTAGAACGAATAAATCAGTAAGTTATATTCAAAGATATTTTTTAGCTGACTAAGTGTGAATTTTACGCGGCTTCTGGGCGGTCGTCAGTGTGCTGAGTAAAGTAGTTGATTTCGTTTACGACATCCAATAATGCCTGGGCCCGGACTTTTTCATCGGTAATTTTCTGGGCTGCTGCGTAGGCATCTTTGAGCAGTGATTGATTATCGGCTGCCTGAATGAGCATCATTGTCGTACGAAATTTTTCTTCGGGTGTCTGGTCCAGGTGGTCGACCAGCGGGCTGAGTTGCTGTAATGCCTGTTGTTTAATGCTTAATAATTCGTCTTGCGCGACGCTGGTGCCGGATGATGCAGGTTTTGTCGGATTGATTGACGATTCGGTGGGTTTTTTTGGCGCGTCCATGACGAAATCGCCCAGCAGATCGTCGTTGACCGCCGGCGCACCGGACGAACCCGATGACGCATTGGTTCTGCTGACAGCCGAATTATCGCTGTGCGTTGCATTTACGGCTGACTGGCCGCCACTTGGTCCATTGCTTTCAGGATGCCCGAACATATCCCCCCTAAACTCCCGAATCGTGATAAAGTTTCACAATTCACAATAAGCTGTTTACAATGTTATGATAGCAAATTATTCGCATAAGCAATAGTAGTTTAAGGGTCAATTTGGAGGCAAAATGTTAGACGATTTAAAGCTGATTCATGAGCGCGACCCGCAGGACGCGGTGGGAGTAGCGGGGAAGCAGTGGGAATTTCTGTCACGCGATTTTGATGTGCATTTCACTCCAAAAGGCGACATTGCGAACGTTGTGATTGCCGGCATGGGCGGTTCTGGCTGGCCAGCCTTTACACTGGGATCTTGGCCGCGATTAAAAGTGCCGTTCCAGGTCGTTAGCAATTATGTTTTGCCGGATTATGTTAACGAAAAAACACTCGTAATTTCTTCCAGCTATTCGGGGAATACCGAAGAAACACTGTCGGATTTGGAAGATGCAGAAAAGCGGGGGGCGCAGATCGCGGTCGTTGCATCCGGCGGCAAATTAGCCGACGCGGCCCGGCAGAAGAATTTGCCATTGTTTGCCCTGCAAGCAGGTATCCAACCACGCATGGCTACACTTTTTTTCTTGAACGCGTATGTAAAAATTCTTTCTCAGGCTGGGTTGACTGTTGAAAGCCCAGAAGAATTGGCCGACGCAGGCGAATGGCTGCACCAGGAATTTGCTTCGCTTGGCGTAGAAGTGCCGACTAGCAAGAATCTTGCGAAACAGATCGCATTGGAGCTCGTCGGTAAGACAATTATTGTATATAGCGGTCCATTATTGTACCCGGCAGCGCATAAGTGGAAGATCTGCATGAATGAAAATGCCAAAAATACCGCGTGGGACGCGTATTATCCTGAGTTCAACCACAACGAATTCATCGGCTGGTCGGGGCAGCCACTCGATAAGCCATTTTCGGTCGTAGAGATCCGTTCAAACCTTGAACTTCCGCGAACTCAAAAACGCTTTGAGGTTTCTGAACGGTTACTTTCAGGTAAACGTCCTGCACCGATCGTCGTCCAGCCGCATGGCGACACATTGCTCAAGCAATTGCTTTGGAGTATTGCAATGGGCGACTTCGTGAGCGTTTATCTGGCAATTCTGAATAACGTCAATCCAACGCCTGTTGATTTGGTTGAAAAGTTCAAAGTTGAATTGGACAAATAAGCCTTTAAAAAGACTTTTATACAACGCTCGAAGAGCTTATTATAGGACCAGATAAGTAGGAGACAGCTAATGGATGCAAAAGACTTGTTCAAGGAAGGTTTAAAAGAAGCCGACGGCTGTGTGATGTTAGTTGAAAACGATCAGCTATCTAACGACACGCCTTGCAGCGAATGGGATTTACGGGCGCTGCTCAACCATATGATCAATGAGATATCCTGGATTCCGGATCTGCTGGCCGGAAAAACCATCAAAGAGGTCGGCGACAAATATGACGGCGATTTGGTCGGGGACGACCCGCGAAAGTCATGGAAAAACGCGGCAGATAAAGCGTTGAAAGCGGTCGAAAGCGCTAAACATGATGCGAAAGTCCATTTATCGTACGGCGATGTCACAGCGGACCACTATATCCGCGAGGTCGGCAGCGACCTGCTTATCCATGGTTGGGATGTCGGGCAGGCAATCAAGTGTTCGGTAGTATTTGATACGGATGTGGCCCAGGCAATCCAGGAATTTTTAGCGCCGCATGCTGATGAGTACAGGGCTTCCGGGCTGATCGGTGAAGAAATTCCAACTCAAGAATCCGACAGCTTGCACGTTAAACTCCTGGCTTTTTATGGCCGCAGGGAGCCGGAATGGCAGGGCGAATAACTACAGCCGACGACATCAAACAGCTCGGCACGATCATGTCTATATGGGCGCATCCGGATGATGAATCTTTTCTGGCTGCCGGCATAATGGCAGCAGCGGTGAAGAACGGGCAAAAAGTCGTGTGTGTTACAGCGACAAAAGGCGAAGCCGGATCACAGGACGAACAAAAATGGCCAAGCGCGACACTCGGTGACGTCCGGGCCAAAGAAATGGCTGCCGCGCAGAAAATCATAGGGATCAAACACCACCACTGGCTCGAGTTCCGTGACGGCATGTGTGAACAGGCATCAGAAAAAGATGCCGTTGCAAAACTCAGGAAACTCATTGAGCAATATCGACCGAACTCTATTTTGACGTTTGGGCCGGACGGATTAACGGGTCATACAGACCATGCGACCGTTTCAATCTGGGTGACTAAAGCAAATCAGTATATAGACCCGATATCGAAAGTTTACCACGCGGTCAATACTCCCGAACAATATGAATGCATTAAGCCTGCGGATGAAAAACTGAACATTTATTTTAATATTGATAAGCCTCCGATCG
>DATIJK010000081.1:0-4944 GCA_035478715.1 Saccharimonadales bacterium (SeqCode) | reverse complement strand
TTTACCAGCGCGTGGGGTGCTTCGCTCGTAGTCTCATCATTTTCGCCAGTAATCGAATTAGGCTTGGTTGTGTATACGATTAACCGTCTTCCTGGCGGGGCTTGTTTGACGCGAAACGTTTTATAGGTCGTGGAACCCATCACGATAATGCCCAGCTTTTTAGTTTGTTCGATGAAGAATTTCGCATCGGCCTTGCTGCGCCAGTCAAGCGAGCGATGTTCAGAATCCTGGCCGATGAATCCGTCGGCTGACATTGCTGCAAATAAAACTACCCGCATTTGTTATTTACCCTCGAAATTAAAAATTTACTATAAATTTATTATAAGAGAGCGTTGGAATTATTACTACTGTTATTTTATAACAATTGTAGACTTGCATAAGCATGATTTCAGTGGTTAAATAGCTGTTATCCGGTGAGACATATGTGGAATTTATGAAGGGAGAACCCATGCAGAATAAAGACGGGGTCTTTATAGCTATCGAGGGCATCGATGGCGCCGGCAAGGCTACACAATTTGAACTGCTCACCAAACGGCTGGATCTGGCGGGTTTTGAAGTCGCACGATTTGACTTTCCGCGCTACGACGATCCATCGAGTTATTTCGTCAAACAATATTTGAACGGCGCATATGGGTCCCTGAATGATGTCGGACCATATACTGCATCGCTTTTTTACGCGCTCGACAGATACGCCGCATCCAAACAAATCCGCGACGCACTTGCCAAAGGCAAGATTGTATTATCAAACAGATTTACCGGTTCGAATATGGCGCATCAAGGAACGAAATTCACCAACGCAGACGAACGCCGCGGTTTTTTCATTTGGCTCGACAACCTAGAATTCGAAATGCTTAAAATTCCGCGGCCAGACCTTAATCTGGTTTTGCGAGTGCCGGCAGAATTAGCACAGATGCAAGTAGACAAGAAAGAAAAACGATCGTATACCGACAAAAAACGCGATATCCACGAAGAAGACCTGGACCATTTGCGGCTGACCTCCGAAGTATACGATGATATGTGCCAGTTGTTCCCGCGCGATTACGTGCGTGTCGACAGTGTACGCAGCGGCGAAATGATGCCGCCGGAAACCATAAGTAATCTGGTGTGGGAAAAGGTATTCCCGCTGCTACCTAAACCAACGCGCTCACGAAAAAGCGCCAAAGCTACAGCAAACAACGCAAACGCAGTCGTAAGTACCGCAAATCCATATATTGAAAAAACAGAGGAGGGGATAGGGGTGACTGAAATGGGTGAGAGTTTCCTGGCCGACATAACGACTGATCCTTCAGGACCAGTATACAGTTTTACAGATGCCATCAGTCCGGTCAACGTGGCTGCTGCGTTCGCCCGATTCGCGCAGAAAGAAGGCGATTTTCGGCTCGGTTTACTGGACGAGATAATCCGCGCCGGCGGGAACGACAACGCGTTGTTATCGCAATCGAAGCAATCTGGTGCTGGTCAAATCAGCCAGCTGGTGGGGATGCATGTTATTTTCGAAGGTGCATCATCACTGCTGATTAAAAAGATCGAGTGGGGCAGATTGGCGTCGTACCTCGAGCAGCCTGCACGATGCATGTCGTTCGACCAGAAAAATACTGATGGAAATTATAAATACGTCACACCCGAGTATTTCGACGATACAACCAAACACACATATCGCAAGCAGATGGACACATTATTTGACCTGTACAGCGAAATGGTGGCTGCTATGACAGAACATTTGCGAACTAAAACAACAGCTGACTCCGGCGAATCAAAAAAAGAGTTCGAAATTAGAACGCGTGAGCGAGCGGTAGATGCGCTTCGGCCAGTGCTTCCAGTCGCAGCCAATTCCACGGTAGGTCTGTTTGCGTCCGCCCAATCTATAGAGAATTTAATTAATTGCCTGACATCAGACGAATTACCGGAAGCCCGGCAAGCTGGTCAACGATTGCAAGCACAGGCGCGAAAAACCATACCCGCATTGTTCGACACGCCCAATTCTAAAAAAAGCGACACAGCTGCGTCGAGTTATCGAACAACCACCGCAGCCGAACTGGCCAAGCGTACATCTCAATTCTTGCCAGCAAATCATGCAGACGATGTCACGGTGCCGGTCGATTTGGTAGATATCTGCCCACGCAACGAGCTACACCTGGTGGCGGACATGCTATATGAACACAGCACCATGTCGCTCAGGGATCTGCAGCATATCTCCAACAGTTGGCCATACGACAAAAAAGTCACCGTGCTTAATACATATATAGGCGACCGGAAAAGCCGGCATGATTTGCCAGGACGTTCACTAGAAAAAGCCCACTATTCATGGGATATTGTCAGTGATTTTGACACATTCCGGATATTGCAAAGGCACCGCATCGTTGATGATCTGAACTGGCAAAAACTAACGCCAAGATTCGGTTACGAGGTACCGGAACTTATCGAAGAAGCCGGGCTCACTGAAAAATTCGAAAAATGCTTTGACATCAGTTTGGCACTTTACAGCAAACTACAGCAGTCAGGGTTTAACGTGGAAGCCCAATATGCAACGCTTTACGGCCATAAATTGCGCTGGAAAATCACCTACAACGCCCGTGAAGCGTTCCACATACTCGAACTTTACAGCGGCGAAGATGCCGAGCCCAAAGTCCAAAAATTAGTCCGCCAGATGCACGAAAAAATAGCCGAATCCCACCCGCTAATAGCCGGCGCAATGAAATTCGCCAAGTAATTAAACGTTTGCCGCAGCGCGCAGCGCGTCAAGTGCAAACCAAGCTTCCGGATAGCCATTGTTCGCCCGTTCTTCAAGCCAAGTGCGCTCAAATAATCCTGCTGACTCAGCCGTAACGACAGCCAGTTCATGTATTTGAGGAATAATCTTCATCCCAGGGCATGCGAATAATGGATCCGGAGAAAGGTAAACCAGGTGCGGGTTCACATATTTTTGCGAAAGACGATGCAAATGAATTGCGCGTTTGATGTTTGGAACCAATTCAGGGTTCACTCCAACTCGTTCAATATTGTCGTGAGCGACAAACCATTTTGGGTTAAATTGCATATCTTCAAAAACACCTTTAGTTCCGCGCTGCTTCCGATATGACAATCCATATGCCAAATCTATATCGCCTTGCTTATGCAATCCGGCCCATTCAATAATAAAACCTACCGACTTTCTTGCCCATTGAGCTATGCGCGTATTAGGATCTCTGAATTCATGTCTGAATAGCACTTTTGATAAGACTTCTAAATATGCGATATCTGTTGCTGCGCCATCACAAGCAGCACCCAAATACGATTCTCGTATCTCGTCAAAGTCTTTGAACCCTGGCCAGCTTTTTGGAATGTATTCATCGGTTATTGATTTACGCAGCATATCTTGGACATTTGAAGTCAAAGCATTCCAACCAGAACGTGCTTTTTGATATTCACCAATTGCCGCTGGATCCATTAGGCTGACCGGACCAAGTTGCTCAGCAGCTCGCTGTTTTATGCCTAGATTTTTTCGTGCGCGATCTATGGTTGACTCATCGGGTATCGGACAATGCGGCGGGTAAATAATGTAAGTGCGTGACAAATCCTGCACCATAGCCCGGTTAGGTCCGGGAGCAGTATCAAAACCAGGTATTAATCGAGTACGCGGCATATTCTTTATCCGAATGGCTCATACTGAAACGCCACCTTGTCGGGGTCTTCTCTGAAAACCGAAACTACACCGGTTTGATTGTCTACTAACACGCCAAAATCGGCTCCATCAGCACCGGTTTCCGTGTGAATCGTGTGGAGTATAGTACCCCGCGCCGCGAGAAATAATTCTAAATCATGCTGCACGGGAGAATTGGAACCATATATAAATGCAGCCTCGGCAGGAATCAAGGCTGCATCATGCCGCATGGGTCGTAAAATTTCTTGTGCGTCAGGCCAGCAATGCGCAAAATCAAATCCGGCTGAAACACATGAGCGCATTACCAATGCGCTGCAATGTTTGAATCTGCCGCTCCAATATGCATCTGTTCCTTCAAGGTCACGGACTAATTCTCCTGAACCCACCATCTGCAGATTTAAAAAGTTTACACCTATAATATTGCTTGCTGCAGTCATAGCATCGGGGTATTGATGCCACGGAAATGAAGCAAATGCCGCTACAGGAACTGGCCGAAGATTGTGGCTATTCATAAATTTATATTATAGCATTTTTTTATTATTTTTGCTAGTAATGTTCGCACGCCGAGCTTGACACTTCGTGCAATTATCGGCTACATTAGTTGTAATGATTTCAAATAGTGTGAAGCAGACGGTCGTAATTATTATTCTTAGCCTCAAGGGGCTGTGCTTCACGACGGTTGAAGCCTCGCATTAAATAGCGAACCAGCACAGTCCCGAAAACACCAGGCTTCAACCGAAGCCTGTTTTTTTAATTTCAAAAAGGGATCAAACTATGGAAAATCAACATCGCGAACAAAGTGGGCAACAAGAACCATTGGTTCGAGTACCAAGCGAAGTAGCAGCAGAGGCGGCAGGCGGGGCGATATTATTTTTTGGCCAACAAGTTCAACTTACTCACCCGCTTGGGGCTGGAATAGCAGCTAATTTGGCCGCCCAGGTAGCTAGGTAGTCATGAACGGAGCTGAGGCATTGGTAAAGACGCTTGAACGACATGGGGTCGAATATATTTTCGGCTATTCGGGCGGTGCGGCGATTCCTATCTTCGATGCGCTTGTCACAACTAAAACCAAAATCAAACTTATCTTGACACGGCACGAGCAGGGAGCGGCGCATGCGGCTGATGGTTACGCGCGGGCATGCGGCAAACCGGGTGTCGTGCTTGTAACTAGCGGGCCGGGAGCAGGTAATACAGTGAGTGGTCTAATGACCGCGCAGATGGATAGCGTACCGATGATCGTGATTAGCGGGCAGCAGATCCGGCCGATGCTTGGGCTCGATGCGTTCCAGGAAGCCGACGTTTTT
>DATIJK010000080.1:0-25407 GCA_035478715.1 Saccharimonadales bacterium (SeqCode) | reverse complement strand
CGGATAAAAGTTACCCCGGGGATAACAGGCTTATAGCGCCCAATAGTTCACATAGACGGCGCTGTTTGGCACCTCGATGTCGGCTCATCACATCCTGGAGGAGAAGCCCTTTCCAAGGGTCGGGCTGTTCGCCCGTTAAAGTGGTACGTGAGCTGGGTTCAGAACGTCGTGAGACAGTTCGGTTTATATCCGCTGTGGACGCAAGGAAATTTGAGAGGATTTGCCCCTAGTACGAGAGGACCGGGGTGAACGCACCGCTGGTGTACCAATTGTCATACCAATGGCATGGTTGGGTAGCTATGTGCGGAACAGATAAGCGCTGAAAGCATATTAAGCGCGAAACTGACCTCAAGATTAGATTTCCCTATGATCCCCCAGAAAGACGATCTGGTTGATAGGCGCAAGGTGGAAGTACGGTAACGTATGTAGCCGAAGCGTACTAATAGGGACATTGACTTTTTACGTTCACTCATCCGACTATTTTTTGTAGTTTGGATGAGTGAAAGTGCATTGACTAGTTATTGGTGTTTATCATATGATAAAGGCCCCCGTTTGACTAAGGTGCTTTTTAACAATTTAACGAGAAGGCGAGTGATTTTTATCACAAGCACATTGACATCGAAGATTGGCTTGGATTAGTATGGTACGGCAATGAACGTACCATAAAAATAAAAACTATCACCAGAAAAACAAAAACAATCCAAGGAAGCTAATCTTCGGTGCCCATGGCGCGAGGGAAACACCTGTTCCCATGCCGAACACAGCAGTTAAGCCTCGCAGCGGTTACAATACTTGGGGCTCACCCCTGGGAAAATAGCACGGTGCCGAATTATAAAAAGAACTTCCGAACAGGAAGTTCTTTTTTCTTTATCCAAGGGATCAGCTTACCGGTGATATGTAAGCGATTCACAACCCGTCTAACAGGGTATTATTATGTTATTAACTGTTGACATGAGCGGATTAGCGTGATATCATAAGCATAATTTCGCGGGAGAAAGCTGGGGGTTTCGTCAAGAAAAACGAACCCTTTTTATTTCCATAAGCGAGATGGGAGTATTATAAATAACAGGAGGACCTGAACATGGCTGGAACCAAAGCTGGCGGCAAATCAGCCGCTGCAACCAACAAAGCAAAGTACGGAGCTGATTTTTACGCTAAGATCGGTGCTAAGGGTGGTAAAAAGGGCACGACCGGCGGATTTTTCGTCAACCGTGAACTAGCCCGTGTAGCCGGCGCCCGTGGCGGCCGCGTCTCACGCCGTACTAAGAAAACTGTTTAAGAAATTTATTTCTTAAATCAAGTTTAATAGAGCGTCTGTAGCTGTATAGTTGCAGGCGTTTTATTTTTTATTTTGTGCTGGCGGTATGTCCGGCAGAATTTTGAGTTTGCTACGTACCATCGGTTATGGCAATTAAAACAGCGGTAGTGCGATGGGTCTTCGGATTGCATACTCTTACTGCCGCAACGGGGGCAGATCGATCGTTTATATATCCAGTCGCGATACGAATCGAGGCAGCTTTGAATGTAATCGTCGTTAATCTCGATGCCATATTTTGCGGCAATCGTCTTAGCATGCTCCCAGGCTGCGATTTCAAGCTGTAACAGCTCAAAATCAACTTTATATTCACAGTGGCCTAACAACGCATGGGACAATTCGTGCAAAATGGTGAATTTTGCATGATCGATTTTCGCAAGTGTAGTGCAGTACATGATTTCATTCGTAACTGGAGACCAGCAAAAATCAACGCCCTTAATAAATGTAAGGTGAGGATATTCGCGCTTAAGCGTACTAAGTAGCTTTTCCATACCGTTGCCTCGCTATATCATAGCACCCGTACAAAACGGCCAGGGCAGGGCGCTCGGCCTGCTTTATGATCGGTACCGTGAACAACGGATTCTGGTATTCAGCGAGATACTCGCGCAAAAATGCGCCAAATTTATCGTAATGGCTCCCGACACCACCCCCAAGTACGATCGCGTCGGGCTGCATCAATGCGATTTGGTCAATCAGTCCGATTGCAATGTTATGTGCGATAATCTGCCAGGTCTTTTTGTCTTCTATTTCGCTGGCTTTTTTGCCGAAGCGCCGTACGATCGCTCTGCCCGACGCGAAATCTTCCCATGGTTCCAGTTTGCCGCCGTGCTCGAGTAAGATTTGGCCGCCTTCGCTATCCGCCATGTTCGGTTCGATCTGCTGGTCTACGATCAAACCAGTACCGATTCCGGTACTTACAGTCACGTACAATACTTTACGGAACTCTTTTATCAGCATGGCTTCGGATAATCCCGCCAGCTTCGCATCATTTTCAACCACGACAGGGCAATGAATTATTTTTTCCAGATCATGCCTGATAGGTATGTTTGTCCATGCCAGATTGCCGAACGCGATAACAACGCCGCGTTCGCGGTCGATCTTACCGGGAGCAGCGACACCGGCTGCAATGAATTCTTTGTGCTCTAACTCCTCTAGTGCCGTCATCAATTCAGCGAGAAACTCAGAGTAGTGTTTCGGTGTGCGGAATTTGTGCCGTTGGGTAATGACACCCTCGTTATTTATGCTGGCCACCAATGTTTTCGTGCCACCAATATCAATGCCCAGATACATGTTAGTTTTTAGTTTAGCATAATTTTACAGCCCGTCCGTGCTGTCTCTGGACTTTTGCATCGTTTAAGAGGTATAATATTAGTAATCTTCATTGGACGCTTATCTACCGCCCCTGATAGGGACGGAAGTGTCTGACGGGAAATACATTTTTAAGGAGGCATGAATCAACATGTCAAAAACTGCTACTAATTTAACAATGGATGAATTGCTCGCGTTGCACGAAGTCAAGCAACTGCAATCGGGCGATGTCGTCGATGGAGTCATAGCTTCGGTCAAGAAGCACGAGCTCTGGCTTGATCTGGGCGCCAACGGTGTCGGAGTCGTCATGCGCCGTGAAATCGGCCATGGTCAGGCTTTAGAGGTCGGACAGACCATTACGGTCAGCGTGCTGGATCCCGAACTGGACGAAGGCTACGCGTTACTCAGCATGAAACGCGCCGCCAAAGACAGGGGTTGGGACGAACTGCAACGCTTATTCGAAGCCCAAGAAATCGTCGAGGTTAACCCGTACGACGCCAACCGCGGCGGTCTGCTCGTAGAACTCGAAGGCATCCGCGGCTTCCTGCCGGTCTCGCAATTGGCTGCTGGGCATTATCCGCGCGTTTCTGGCGCTGATAAGGACGAAATACTACAAAAGCTCAGCCAGCTCACAAACACGAGCCTGAGGGTACGCATTTTGGACGTCAGCCGCAAAGACAACAAGCTTATCTTTTCCGAAAAGGAAGCCGTCAAGGATGACATGCAGGCACGATTTGCAGAACTCAAAGTCGGCGATGTCGTCGAAGGCGTTGTTACCGGTGTTATCGACTTCGGTGCGTTTGTTAATGTCGACGGAATCGAAGGTTTGATCCACATCTCGGAAATTTCATGGGAACGCGTCGAAGACCCGCGCAAATATGTAAAGGTTGGCGAAACAGTCAAAGCGAAAATCATCGCTATCGACAAAGACCGCCTATCCCTAAGTCTCAAACAGATGAGCGAAGACCCCTGGTTGCAGCAGGTCAAGGCGTTTAAAAAGGATGATGTCGTAGAGGGCAAGATTACGCGCATCACGCCGTTTGGCGCATTCGTGCAGCTCAGCCCGGCAGTCGAAGCATTAGTACATGTTTCCGAAATGGGTGATGAGGGCGGTGCCGATCCCGAAAAGATTTTCCAGCTGAACGAAAAGAAACAGTTCAAGGTGCTGGACATCGATACCGAAGGCCGAAAGATCGCACTGAGCTTGAAAGACGCCAAGAAGAAGTAGTTTCCGTACATTCTGACACTCGGCTAACGTTTCGTTTCAGAATTTTAAAACCTGATTACCGGGGAAAGGAGCAGATACAATGAGCAATCGGACAATAGAAATCGAAGACGCCATAACCGTCGGCGATCTGGCCGATAAATTGATGCTGCCCGTAACCCGATTGATCGGGGAGTTAATGAAAAACGGCGTCATGGCTACCGTTAACGAACGGATCGACTTTGACACTGCCCAGATTATCGTGCAGGAACTGGGTTTGGATGTCGAACTTGCAAAGTCAGAATCTGAGCCTGCGGGCTTCAGCTCGCGTGCCGCGCGCAAAAAAGAGGCTTCGCAAAATGGCGAATCACGGCCACCGGTAGTCGCCGTTATGGGACATGTCGATCACGGCAAAACAAGCTTGCTCGATGCACTTCGCGGATCTGAAGTAGCCAAGGGCGAATCAGGCGGTATAACCCAGCATATTTCTGCGTATCAAATCGAACACAACGGCCGGAAAGTTACTTTTCTAGATACTCCAGGCCACGAAGCTTTCGCGGCGATCCGAGAACACGGTGCCCAGCTGACGGATTTAGTTGTCCTGGTTGTCGCTGCCGACGACGGCGTCAAGCCGCAGACAATCGAGGCAATCCGATTTGCCAAAAAAGCCGGGGTTAAAATAATCGTTGCCATCAACAAGATAGACAAAGAAGGCGCGGATGTTAACCGGCTGAAGCAGCAACTTGCCGAACAGGAACTGATGGTAGAAGAGTGGGGCGGTGATACTGTTGTCGTAGAAGTATCTGCCAAAACAAAACAGGGTATTGATCAGCTGCTTGATATGATTTTTCTGGTAGCGGATGTTGAGGATTTACGTGCAGAGACAAAAGTGCCTGGCTCCGGACTTATTATAGAATCCCACTTGGAGCACGGCCGCGGTCCGATCGCCCACGCGCTTATTGAAGAAGGCATAGTCCATTCGACCGATTACGTTGTGGCAGGTACAACATATGCGCACATCAGAAATCTTGAGACAACAGATGGAAAACCGATTAAAGAAGCCGGTCCGTCAACGCCAGTAGCAATCACAGGGTTTAAATCGTTGCCAGAATTCGGCGATGAATTTCATGTGGCAAAAAACGAGCGCGAAGCACGGCAGCTTGCTGAAAATGCCGCTGCTACCAGGAAGAACGCCAGCGATCGGCTTGATATGAACAGCAGTGAATTAATCCGTATGATTAACCGAAACAACCAACTGCAAGAATTGAACATCATTTTAAAGGCTGATGTGCCGGGTTCGCTTACTTCTGTCGCAAATAGTTTAAAAGCTATGGACACCGATGAAGTTGCAGTTCGAGTCGTAGCATCAGGGGTCGGGGCAATCAGTGAAAATGATCTGCAGCTTGCCAATACTGCTAGTGCAATTATTTACGGATTTAATGTGGGACTGCCCACGAACATTAAGCGGCTCGCGTCCCGAGACAAAATATCCGTTCGTTTGTTCAGCGTCATTTATGAACTTATCGACGACGCGAAAGCCGAACTTTCAAAATTATTGGCTCCAAGTGTCGAAGAAAAAGTACTTGGCGAATTAGTAGTCAAAGGCGTATTTAAAACGACCAAAACTGAGGTCATTTGCGGCGGCGAAGTCACAAAAGGCAAATTGACCGCACCTGCGTTCGTAAGAATCCTGCGTGGCAAAGACCGCGAAATAGTTGCCGAAGCGGAGCTGACCAACCTGAAGCGGGGGCCGCAAGATGCCAAAGAAGTTGTCGAAGGCGAGCTCTGCGGATTAAATCTGAGTACGAATAATCGGATTGAGATTCTAGAGGGTGACAATATCGAAGTATTTACACGGTCAATGGTTGAACGGGAGTTGTAATATGACTTTGAAAAGTATTCAAAAAGACCTTCTTTTTACTATCAAGACAGTGATACAATTGAATTAAATAAGGGATAAGAGAGACTATGATACGACTAGACGACAACCTACTCCAAGAACTAGGGCTCGGCGCGTTGCCGCCGGAAGAAAAAGACAAATTCCTGAAACATATTTATGAAACGCTTGAGATGCGGGTTGGTACTCGTTTGGCTGAAAGGATGACCGACCAGCAGCTTGATGAATTCGAGACGTTTATCGACCGCAAAGACGACGCCGGCGCTTTTCATTGGCTAGAAACCAACTTTCCAAACTACAAAGAAGTCGTTGCGGAAGAATTTGAAAAGCTCAAAACCGAAATCAAAGCAGTTGCACCAGATATCATAACCGCAAGCGCACAACAGCACGCAGCTGCTGGCGGAGCACCGCAATCTGCACCGATGTCAACAGGGATGCCGCCGCAGCCACCATTGCCCCCGCAACCTCCCGTCGATCCGCAACAACCGCCCGTACCGCCGTTTGACCCAACACAAGCTCCGCAACAGCAACCTGTGCAATCGCCGCAGCAACCCGGTCAGCCTCCAATGCCTCCCGTGCCACCAGTAACACCCCCAACACAATAAGTCACTTAATCAATCGATTTTTATAGCCTGCCAAGAATGCCTTAGCTGTCATATCTTGTTTCCCAGCCGGCTTCAATTTGTCTATCACCAGACTGCCGTCACCGGTCGTCACGGCAAAATCGTTTCCGTTGTTTAGAACTAAAATTTTACCCGGTGCATCATGCTTTTTTTGGCCGGGTGTGGCATGAGCTTCAGTAATAATAACGTCTAAATCTGCTAATTTTGCACGGCTCTTCGGCCACTCGATATACGCGCGGATTTCTCGTTCTAAGACTTCAGCGGATTTATGCCAGTCAATTATGCCATCATCTTTTGACAGCTTTTGTGAATACGAAGGTTTCGGTGATGCTGCGATTGTAACTTTATCCTGAGGCATAGCTTCGATTTCACCGTTCAGCCACTTTGGGATAATAAATTTCAGGTTTTGGTTGCTCAAATCTACCAGTGCTTCGGTTAATTGCGGCGTCGTAAAATCTGAGGGTATGTCAAAAGGCGCTTGAGCGAGCAGCGGGCCTTCGTCGAGCTTTTCTACTAACAACATGACACTCACGCCAGTTTGTTTCTGGCCGCTTAAAATTGCGTATGAAATCGGATCAGCTCCACGCCACTCGGGCAGTAGCGAAAAGTGGCTGTTCAGAATTCCGAGCGGGAAGTTATCGATGACTTTCTGTGAAACTATGATGCCAAAATCTACGATGACGCCAAGCTTGCTTTTAAAGCGCTCAATATTAATTAATTCATCCAGGGATGCCTTATCTGTCACTGTGATTTTTTTAAGCCTAAGCTCATCAACAACATCCAAAACAGGGAAATCACCTTTGTGGTGCGTAGGCCGGGGCTTGGTTACTACGGCTTCTATTTCAAAAATACTGGCAAGAAATTGCAGGCTTTTGGCGGCAACCGGTCCGCTACCAAAGAATACTATTGTTTCTGATGGTTTTTTCATAATCTAT
Organism: Saccharimonadales bacterium (SeqCode); assembly: GCA_035478715.1. Lineage (GTDB taxonomy): Bacteria > Patescibacteriota > Saccharimonadia > Saccharimonadales > UBA4665 > JAICLK01. Next base: position 18,125 of record DATIJK010000080.1, on the reverse strand, counting down.
TTGTTCTAGTTTGCCGTCCGGCAGAAGCGTGTAAAACGCGTCTTTGTCATCTTTGATATGGTCAATGAATAATTTGCCGTGTAAATGGTCTATTTCATGCTGAAAAATTCTGGCTAGGAAGCCCTCGGCTGTGACGCGAAACTCGCGTCCGTTAACATCGAGTGCCTTTACTTTGACCTTGTTATATCGCATGACTTTTCCGTACAGATCGGGCACGCTTAAGCATCCTTCAAAATCTTCTACCTGTTCACCTTCGAATTTGGTGATTTCCGGATTGATGAATACCGTAAAATTCTGATCTTCTTTATTATCGAAATTATCCCGTACGACGATGATTTTTATCAGTTTATCAATCTGCGGGGCAGCTAGCGCCACGCCGACTTCGTGTTCGCGGCTCTGATCCCAATCGGTTGTCGCATCTTTCATCGCCTGGACGACATCTTTGATTTCTGAAGTAATAAGCCCGACTTTTTGCGAGCGTTTCCGCAAGTTGGGATTTGGCAATGTAATGATACTATTTTTGCTCATCAAGGTAGTCAACAGTATAGCGTATTTTCTTATCTGTTGCTAGAGGAGGTTTAAGGGGTCGATATCGAAGCTCCAGCCGCTCGGTAATGTAGCGATAATTTTTAGCAGATCGTTGCGATTTTTGGCTTTAACTACCAATTGCCATTGGTATTTATTGCCGATTTTTTCATGAAAGGAAGGTGATGGGCCGTCTATCTCTACCTTCATGCCTAATTCAGATATTTTTTGGGCAAATTGGCTCGCTGTTTTTTCAGATGCGGTTGAACTAGCGCGACGGCAGGTAAGTTTTAAGAGAAAGCAGAAAGGCGGGAAACCGAATTTTTTTCTTTCGGTTATTTCTGACTTGTAGTACGTTTCCCAATCACCGTTAAGCGCAGCTCGCAGGATTACATTCTCTGGGTCGTATGACTGGACGACGATAGAAGTTTTTTCTAAATGACCCCGGCCAACTCGGCCGATAACCTGCCTGATAAGTTGAAACGTTCTTTCGCTTGCCGTGTAGTCAGGGAAGTATAGGCTCGTGTCGGCATTTATGACTCCTACGGTGGCAAGTTTTGGGAGATCAAGGCCTTTTGCTAGTATTTGCGTTCCTACAAGGATATCGATTTCGCCGCTTTGAAGCTTATAAAAATTTTGCTCAAGACCTTCCGACTTGCTGTTATCGGCATCAAAGCGTTGTATGTTTGCTTGTTGAAATAGTGATGTAATTTCATCAACGATAAATTTTGTACCAATATTTTTTAAGATGATATCAGTATTTTGACACACAGGGCAGGCGCTCAGAGGGTGTTGTTTAAATCCACACGTATGACATTGGATACGATGCTGATCGCCGTGGTAAGTCAGCGGTAAATCGCAGTTTGGGCATACTGCCTGCCAGCCGCAATTGCTGCATAATATCGTACGGGCTGTGCCACGCCTGTTCAAGAACAACAGGCTCTGGTTATTTTGGTCTAATGCAAGACGAACTTGCGCAATGATCTGATCTGATATGAAGCGGCTTTTTGTGAAATTTGACCGGTTCTTCATATCAACTGTTTCTACGGTAATCAATTCTTTTCTGGTTTGGATTTTTGCGGGTTTCAGCATCCTAAGTACTGGCCGATGCTTTACTTCTGCATAGTAATAATCAACGATTGAAGGAGTTGCAGACCCTAAAATTAAGGGTATTTTATACAATTCAGCAAGCTTTGAAGCGACCCTTGTAGTGAGATAATGGGGCATTTGGTCTTGTTTATAGCTAGGCTCATGCGACTCATCAATAACGATTAGCCCAAGATTTGCGATTGGGCTAAATAAGGCAGAACGTGGTCCGATTACAATATTCGGACTTTTAGATGCAAGAATTCGTATCCATGCAACCTGGCGCTTTAGCGGAGTAAGTTTTGAATGCGTCACAATGACGGTTTCTTGCCCGAAACTATCAGTGAACGTTTTAACCAGTTGCGGCGTCAGCCCAATTTCGGGCGTTAAAATGAGCACCGACTTGTTTGCGGCTAGCGTTTTTTTTGTCAGTTCGACGTATACTCTTGTTTTTCCGCTGCCGGTTTCTCCATGCAAAATCCATGTCTCCGGATCAATTTTTATCTTTTCTACAGCCGCACTTTGCTCGGCGGTGAGTGGCGGCAATTCAACGTGCGTATTCAGTGTGCTAATCGTTGATTCTTGTTGTAAATCCCTCATTTTAAGTGGTAATAACAGCTGTGAAACTACACCTATAGAACTTGGATAAAAATACAACAACCATTGTGCCAAATCAATTAATTCGCTCGGAATCGGCGGTGTTGCATAGACCTTTTCGATTGATTTTGTTTTGAATTTTGGTTTGGTGCAAACATCAACGACGAAGCCCAATACGAGCTTGTTTTTTATCGGTACTTGCACGATCGAGCCGACATTGATTTTGCTAATGGTTGAGTATGTCAAAGCCTCATTAGACTTATACGAAACATCACTCACAAAAATCCGGTAGTAAAACATAATACGTGTTATATTATAGTTTGTACTGGCTGGACTTCGTGTATATAATTTGAAAAAGTGCTGACCAGAGACTATAATTAACGTTGTTTCAATAACAATAGGTAGAAGGTATGCTAGACGTTTTTATTACATCCCGTGTTCGACGAAAAATCATCGTAATTTACGCAAAATATCCTGATTTTAAAACGCACGTTCGAGGCCTCGCAAAGCTTATCAAAGAAGATGCGGGCAACATACAACGCGAATTAAAACGTCTGGAAAAGGTCGGATTTCTTATTTCCGAAAAGCAGGGTAACACTAAAATTTACCACACCAATAAGCAATTCGCGATCTTCAAAGAACTCCAAAGCATCGTACTAAAATCGCAACGAACAACTCAAAAAAAGAGCGTTAAGCTTTAATTTTATTACTTCTGATCTTTACTGGACGACCCAGTAATTGTACTTGTAAGTCGTAGTTGCTGCGGGATTGGTGTTAGTATCAATCGTGAAGTTATTTACACTCGCAGCACCATTGTAATACTGCAATGTAGAAGCGTTTACGCCGGACGGAGATAGCATTACACGTGGCGTTCCACCGAATGCGGTAGCAAATGTTATCGTAGCCATTACGCCGCTGGAAGAGCAGGGTCCCGCGCCGGTAGTTATCGTAACTGTTCCTGATGTGTCATTGCCGCTAACACTGACCGTACCTGTACTGCTACAGTCTGATGCTGCGCCTGACGCGTGAGTGGGGGCTGTGCCGCTGGAAATAACATGTCCTTCAAGGGTAAGGTCTGCAGTAACGACCAATGATGCCACCGTAACGATCTTGCTTGTCGTGTCTACGGAAAGCACGGGGTTTGTAGAAGAATCCTGAATCAGTAATGCGTTGGCATTGTCGCCTTTAACATTAAGCCCCCAGTCGTTAAGGAGCCGTGCCTCACTTGGGCCGGAATTAGCTCTGTCGAATTCCATCGCAGTTTGTGCATCCGTTAAATTAACTATGTACAGATTATTTGTATCGCTAGCAAGCTGGAAGCCATTTGTAGCAGTTCCGCTTTGATTGTACAGATTGATTGCACCGTTAGCACCTGACACTGATATACTACCATCTATTGCAAGGTCCATGGCATTAGTGTCGGCGGTGAGAAGCGCGGTGCCGGTTGAATTTTGAATTTCGAAAGCAGTAGGCGAGTCAGATGGGTCAGCGAATATGGCTGCTCCGTTGTGTGTCATAAGGCCGCTGGCGTTGAGGACTGTAGCGGGACCACTGGTAGCGAATGTGGCATAAATGCTGGCCCGCAAGGTTGCATTGACTGCTGCTCCTGCAACAGGGAAGTTGGTGGGCATGCCATTGTTAGTGCCTGATTGCCAGGTAAATGTATTGTCGTAGTTAATCGCTGTCGGAATGGCTGTGTCGTAGGCGATGCCGTTGTTTGAGTCGTTTACACTATCGTTTTGCCAGTAAACTAGCCAGTAAGTAGTTGTGGGCGCAAGGGTAGCGATGAGTGGGGCGCTAAACCACCCGCCTAATGCGGGCAAGGTACCAATCGCCGATGAGGCAATGTATGTTCCGGGAGCACCGGAGTTGTCAGTGTAAATTGCAAATTGGAAATTATTATTGGGTGCAGCTGCCGAGCCGGTGCCGTAAGCAGACATCGACGTTACATCACCACCCCCAGTTGTCGTGAATTTAGCCGCCGATATACGGTCGAGTCCTGAGCCGCCCCATTGGTGTGCACCTATGCCTGTATAGCCAAGCGTGGATCCGGCACCGGTACCTAACTCCACGCTGCCGGCAATACCTGTACCAGTCTGACCGGCAGACCCTGCTTGAAGAATCAAGTTACCGCCGTTGCTGGTGCCGAATGAGCCTTCACCGGCATGGATGGTCAGGTCGCCGCCATCTCCGGTAGTTGCGGTGCCGACTTGCCATGTAGAGGCATCAGCGGCCGTTATATTAAGCGCACCGGCAGTTGTCTGGTACATGGAAGCGCCTGAACCGGTCACGTTAATAGCGCCGCCGTTTACAGTGTAGGTTGCCTGACCGCTGTTCATCGTGATGCCGCTGCCGCCATTGATCGTCGTTAAACCGATTTCATTCATGTTGCCGAGTGTGACAACCTGTGCATTTGTCGCGCCCAGTTCCAAATCAGATATCGCGCTTGAAGAACTAAGGTCGGTCGTGACGAAATCGTCAAAATAGTGGACTTCACCGACGGCCTGACCAGATGTAGTAATACGCCAGGTCGCACATGTGGAGCCGGCTGGTGCAGTGCCGGAACCGGTTATTTGAGTCCAGCCGGTTGTAGTGTCGGTGCCAGTTCCAAGAACCAGTAGTCCGCCGCCACCGCAGCCAAACGAGATAGATGCAGACCAAAGTCGGGGCGAGGTGGCAGCCCGAACCCAGGCACTGAAGAAATAGTGGTGGCCTGCAATGATTGGAATGGTAGAAACGTTACCGTTTTGGATTATGCCGACGAATGAGCCCGTGGCAGTTACGGCAAGGCTCTCAGCTCCGCCGTGAGCCTGGGCATTGGATTGCGCGACCGTAGAACCGAACCAGGGATCGATTGCCTGGGTGCCGCTTTCAAAGTCACGTGTGTCGATGATGGTACCCGAAACGATGCCTGCGCCGGCATCTATAGAGACGTTTCCAGATGCGGTTGTAGAGCTGTCACCTGAGTGTATGTCTATATTGCCGCTCGAGCCAGTGTTATTTGCGGTGTTAATGGATACGCCGCCTCCAAAACCACCGGAAGTCCCGCCTTGCAGGAGTAGGTTACCACCGGTTGTAAAGTAGCTGTCATCGCCCGCCGTGATAGTGGTGGCGCTGATACCGCTATTGAGATTAATTCCGCCGCCGCCCTGGATATCAGTTAGTCCGACTTCATTGGCATTACCAATTTTTACGGCTTTGGCGTTAGTGCTACCCAGGTTGGCTGTATATCCAGTGAGTGAGCTCACATCAGTTACGATGAAATCGTCATAATAGTGAACCGAACTTCCACCCTCGTCGTTACCAACGGTGAGGAAGGCTTTGGTCGCCCCTAAGGGTGCCGTCACAGTGAGAGATAATTCAGTCCATCCGGTAGTGGTATCGGAAACAGATGCGGCTGTAGAGAATGCATTTGTATCCCAATATAAATTGGCTGACTCTGTTACTGGGGTTGTCGCTGCCCGAACCCAGCCGTCAACGAAATAGCGGTGTCCGGGGATCACGGCAATGCCAGATCCCGTCACATCCATGCGGCAACTTGGAGAACTAGTGCCAGTAAGTGATAGGCTAAAGCTGCCACCGTGGGCCTGAGCAGCCGCCTGAGTGCATGCCAGTGAACTTCCGCCAGTGTAGGGAACCATCGTATCGACACCAGTTTCAAAATCCAGATTCGCCGCCTGAGTGCCTGATACAACGCCAGTTCCGGTATCGATGTTAATATCGCCGGGTGCTGCCGATTGTGAAGTGCCGGATTGAATGTCGATATTTCCGGTAGCGCCGATGCCATCAGCGCTGACAATGCTGGCGCTGCCGCCGGATAGGGAAAGGTTACTGGCAGACGAATCGATAGTGATGCCCGCACCGCCTTTGATGTTTGTAGCGCCGACTTGGTTTTGATTGCCAATATTTACGGACTGGATAAAATTATTGCCAAGATTGAGTGAAGACATGCTTGTACCAGAGCTTATATCAGTCACCCAGAGGTCATCGAACAGATTCACTTTGCCGCCTGCGTCTGAACCGAAGAAGTTCCAATAGGCACTTGTTGCGCCAGCAGGAGCGGTGGCTACACCCGAAATATGCATCCAGGTACCGCCTGATTCGGTAACAGTGTTCATAGTATTGGTTGCGCTTGAGCCAGCCCAGGTAATAATGGTTTGGATTGATTCGGTGGTTAATCCGGCGGCTCGGACGTAGCCGCTGAAGTAATACTCATCGCCAACCGTAACTGGTACGCCAGCCACGCCGGTGTCTTGTGAGACCTCCCATGGGCCAGCTGCGGATGAGGTGGTAGACAAGCTGAAACCACCGCTATGTACTGCCGTGTTGGATTGGGCTACAACCGTGTTTGATGCTGCCAGCATGTTTTGCGTGCCGGTTTCGAAGCCTTTCTGATCGACGATTGTACCGCTCACCGTGTCCTGTCCGGGGGCGTCTGCCGTTATGTTGCCATTGACGCCGCCAAGGCCGGCTGAGCCGCTCTGTAGCAGTAAGTTGCCGCCATTGTTGACGCCTCCGGCCGCACCGGCATGAAGCGTGAGGCTGCCGCCTGTGAACCCGCTGGGATTGATGCCCCAGCTAGCCGAGCCTGAAGAGGTAACAGTTAGTACTGCGTTTGAGTTGATAGAAGAATTACCAACACCATTTATAGTTACGGCGCCGCCGGTCAGGCTGGTGTTGCCGAGACCACCATCCAGCGTTAAACCAGTTCCATAAACGGATGTAGGCCCTAGTTCGTTGGAGTTTCCGAGGGTAACGGATTGCGCGTTAATAGTACCAAGATTTAGCTCAGCTACTTGTGCAGCCGAACTTAGGTCTGTCAGGGAAAGATCATCGAGATAATGCACTTCGTTCTGGGGAGCAGCTCCTGAATATATTTCAATCCCAAGGCTTACTGTACTGGCCGGTGCCACCAGAATCCCGGTCACTTGAGTCCAGCCGGAATTGCTGTCAGTAACCGTACCCCATTGCGTAAAGCCCGTTGAACCGCCGCCGCTGAATCCCGTGCTGGAGAAATCACTATAGAATTGCATACTGCGTCCAACCGTAGCCGCTTTAACCCAGGCAGAGAAGCGGTATGTGTGTCCGGCAGTGGCAGAGAAGAAAGTGTACGGAGCCTGATCGCCGATGTGGAATTCTCCGTTGGTACCTACTGTGATGGATAAACTACGTGTGCCACTATGAGCTTCGGCGATTGAAGATGCCAAAGTAGCGTTATAACCGAAGTTGTTAGACATGTTGTCGAGACCGGACTCAAACGTCTTAGTCGCTACAAGGGTACCCGTGACGATGCTCGAACCGGTGTCTATATTTATATTACCCGCTGCAGTGGTGCTAGATGCGCCGGATTGCAATGTAATAGTTCCGCTGACGCCGTTAGCGGCTGCAGTCGTTAATGACGTATCAGTGCCGCTCTGTAGTAATATCTGATTCGTGGCGGTGCCACTTATATAATTGCCGTTAACCGTGACGTTGCCGTTTCCACCGGCAAGAGCGACACCGTGACCCGTAATCGTCGTGGCGCCTACTTGGTTTGTATTTCCGATATTCACACCTGCAGCATTGGTCGTGCCTACATTCACAGCTAAACCGCTATAGCCGGCCAGGTCCGTCAAAACGACATCGTCTATATAATGCATCTCGTTGTTGGCATTCTTCTGATAGACAAAATTTAAATTGACTCGCGTAGTATTAATTGGAACGGTAAATGTGTCAGCCACCTGTGTCCAACTGCCAGTGCTATCGCTAGTTATTATTTGAGCCGGGCTCGGATCGTTATTGAAGTATTCTGAGTAAACTACCGTCGAAGATGCCGTAGCGGCTCGTATCCAGCCACTCCAATGGTACGTATGGCCGGGTGTGACCGGTATATTCCCAACGCTTGCCGATGCCCAACTGGCGAGGGTCAATGGGACCTGCAAGCTGTGCGTTCCGGTTCGAGCCATAACATTGGATTGAGTAACGATGGATCCATACGGCGTACCGGTGAAGCTATCTACTCCTGTTTCAAAAGTCCCGCTATATATGACCGTGCCATTAACGACGCCGCTTCCGGTATCGATATTCACATTACCGCTGCCTGTAGTGCTTGAATCGCCGCTTTGAATAGTGATGTCACCGCTTGCACCGGCAGCATTGGCCGTGTTGATGTCTACACCCCCGGTTCCGCCCTGGAGCAGTGTAGAAGAAGCACCTGTTGCCGATCCGACATTCAAGTTCGTACCTGCCTGAGTAATTACAGAGTCGCCAAGCGTATTCGCGGCAGTAAACATTGCAATAGCACCTACCGTGCCGGCAGTTGAGTCCGTCGAACCTCCACTTACGTTAGTTACATTCGTAACATTTGTAATGTTCGTCACGGGATTATTTGTAGTTGTTGAGTAATTGTTGACAGTCGAGGTGCTGTAGTTATTGGTAATAGAGCTTTTATTGCTGATTACAGCATTTCCGCCTCGAAGATAAACAAAATCAGTTCCATCGTAATAGCCGAGCTGATGCCTGGTCTGGTCGTAGTATATCTGGCCGGCAACAGCGTTCGACGGCTTGGAAGTGGCTGCAAGTACAAGTGAATCATTAGCATTCAATTGGCCGTTTACATTCAGTTTATCGACACTTTCGGGCGTTTGTGAGCTCAGACTTTTGCTTAACTCCTGTAAGCCGAATGCTTGCGGTTTGACCGGCGCTGAACTGTTCAGGGCTGATTGCTGCGCAGTGATTGCGGAACTTCGATAAACTAAGATTCCGCCGCCAAGCAGCCCAATGCAAAGCATGGTAAGCCCGATGATTCTGAATCTTGAGAAATGCAACGGCCCAGTATTTTTCGCAAAATTTTCATTGGCTTGCTGCTCAATGGGGGTTTGGTCTAAAACTGAATTTTTATCAAGTTGTTCAATAACATCAGCAGCGCTGCCCGATTGGGACAGGGAAGAATTCGGGCTCGAAGCACCGTTGTCTTTATCGCCGATCATGTAATTTTTGGATGTTTTTGTTTTTTAGAGACCGTATAGATAAAAATTATAATTGAACAAAAGATTTTTGCAATATATACATTAGAAGTAAAAGCCGGTCGTCAGGTTAAATAATGTTCATAAAGTTATTATTACAACGAAGTAGTAATTTAACTGAGTAAGATAATGTAGACCGCGACGACTGTAATTACCAATACGCCCATTGCAGCAATTACAACATCCACCAAGCCTTTTCGTAATGCACCTTCAGCAAGCGGGTTCCGCCCGATAGAAATAACGCCGCTTTTGATAGATACATACAGCATTATGACCGCCGTTGCGAACCCAAGCATAAGCCCTAGTGCGCCAAGCAATACGTGTAAAGGGGATACTTGATGGCCGGAGACTGCATTGGCGACTGTCTGAAGGAACGGTGGAACGAATGAAGATACGCCACCTTGTGAGCTGGTCGTATAGTATGCGACGTTGACAACTATTGGAAGTAATCCGACTTTTGCCTGATGGGAAATCTTTCCGTCACTTGATTCAACTTTCTTATTGACCGTCGGAACAGATGATAAGTTTGCCTGTGCAGTACCGACAATTTCCGTCGGTGTAGTAGCTTTCATGCCAATGCCATCTAACGGGGAAGCAGTGATTTTATCGCCTGTCTTAATATCGCCGTTAACGTCGCTTACCAGTGCTTTGACCGTCCCATTAACTACGACTTGCACAGAATTAGTCCCGCTGCCGGACAATTCGACCAAAGGTTTTTCATCGGCAACACCTACGATGTTAGACACGTTTTTGGTATTTGATGGCGCGACCAAGCTTTTGCCTGACACAAGGCTCACGATCGTACCAGGCGCAACATTGCTGGAATTAGCTGTAAAGCCCTGAGAGATAGCGCCTGAATCTACTGCAGAAACTGCCGGAACAGCCAAAAACTGAACTGTTAGCATGGCAAACAGCATAAAAATTATCGACCGCGAGAAATTTCGCCGCATAACCAGTATTATAGCGGTTGTGGCTAAAAAATATCACTGCAATATTTCCGCGGCGGCACTTGCAAATTTATCCCTGATAGCATACAATTACTGGCGATGATAAGTGTGACAAAAAAAGATTCGAAAGAATCGTTGGATAATTTACTGCGCCGATTTAACCGCAAGGTTCAGCAATCAGGCGTAATAACTTCTGTTAAACAGGCGCAATATTTCGAAAAACCGCTGACAAAGCGCGAGCGCCGGATTAAGGCTATCATCCGCCAGGAGCGGAAGGCAGCCAAGCTAAAGAAAATTAAGCTAGGCCAACGATAGCAATGCTCAAAGAGCAAATCGAGCAGGATCTGAAAAACGCCCTGCGCTCAAAAGATGCAAAGTCATTGAGTGTACTGCGTTCAATTAAAAGCGCGATCACCTATGCGGAAGTCGATAAGGGCATCAAAGGTACCGGCGACTTAGATGATGATGCAGTCAGCACTGTATTGGCAAAAGAAGCCAAAAAACGACAGGAAAGCGCGGATGCATACGAAAAGGCCGGCAATAGCGAACGCGCCGCTGAAGAGTTATCCGAAAAAGCAATTATAGAAAAATACCTGCCAGAAGCATTATCAAAAGAAGAAATCGACAAATTGATTCAAGCCGCTATAGATGAGATCGGTCCGGTCAGCCCCCAGACGATGGGCAAGATTATCGGTTCGGTCAAACAAAAAGCCGGGCCAACTGCCGACGGAGCGTTTATTGCGCAATCCGTTAAAGACAGGATGAATGCATGATCATACTTATGGGCGTTGCTGGTTCCGGAAAAAGCATGCAGGGCAAATTATTGGCCGATGAACATGGGTACGCCTGGATTTCCACCGGTGAAATATTAAGGGTTCTTGTCACCGGCAAACGCCGCCAAGAAATGCTCCAGGGCAAATTATTGAGTGATGAAGAGGTTATCAAAGTGCTCGATAAAGTATTGGACCTGATTGATACCAGAAAACACTTCGTCTTGGATGGATTCCCGCGCACGGTTACTCAGGCGGACTGGCTTCTGGACCAAGTCAAACAAGGCAGGTTTGATATAACTGCCGTCATCCACCTGACAGCGTCTGAAGAAGTGGTCAAGTCCCGGCTCGTTGAACGCGGCCGCACCGATGATACGGAAGATGCGATTTCAAAGCGTTTCAGTGAGTATCGTAATGTGACATTACCGATCATCGACCATTTAAAGTCGGACGGTATCGATGTGTTTGATATCGATGCTGGTCAGACGCCAAGGGCAGTCCACGACCAGATCGTGCATTATATAGATAACGGGAAAAAATAGTCTTCGATGTTCACTCGCGTTAAAAATCGTCAAGAACTAGACGCAATGCGCGACGGTGGTAAAATGCTTGCCACTGTATTGCAGTTGCTGAAAAAAAATTTAGAACCTGGAATGACAACGAAAGACCTGTCGCACCTTGCCGAAAAAGAATTAAAGCAGCTTGGCGGTGCACCCTCAGTCCTGGGGTATCAGGGCTATCCTGATGTAATTTGTATATCGGTGAATGACGAAGTCGTGCATGGCATACCTTCGGATATGCGAGTAATTCAAGATGGCGACATTGTCAGCTTGGACTTTTGCGTCACATATAAGAATCTAGTTACCGATTCCGCGATATCTGTGATTGCCGGTAAGCCATTGTCGCAAAAAGATGCAAATTTGGTTCGCGACACCGAAAAGGCATTGTATGTCGGCATTAATGCCGTGCACGACGGAGTACGTACGGGTGATATCGGTTCTCAGATTGAACACGACCTGAATCGCGGAGGATACGGTATTGTTCGCGATTTAGTCGGCCATGGCGTCGGTGATAGCGTGCATGAAGATCCAAATGTTCCAAACTACGGTAAAAAGGGTAGCGGGCCGAAACTTACAAATGGTATGACGATAGCAATTGAGCCGATGGCAACACTAGGAACAGAACGAGTGTACGTAGGATCCGACGGTTGGACGGTGTTGACTTGGGATAAATCAAGGGCGGCACATTTTGAACACACGGTAGCAATTACCGAAGATGGCGCCGAAATTCTTACCGCACTGTAAAAAGTCAAACGTACTACTTTTTGACGCAGCACGGCTATAGCATACTTGCTCAAAATGAAGAATAAGCGCTATACTTCCTCCATGCGCGAAAGTCCTCCAACGCACTTTGTCGGTTTAGATATTGGTACGAGTACGGTTCGTTGTGTCGTTGGCATGCAGCGCCCGGGTGATGCCAGGCCTTCGATAATCGGCCATGGCAGATCTCAGAATATGGGGATGCGTAAAGGTGTTGTCGTACATTCTGATGATGTAACTGAGGCGATCGTGCAAGCGATCACAGAAGCCGAACGCGTATCTGGAGTTCATATCGACAGAGCAACGGTTAATATTAACGGTGCCCATGTCAGCGGTATCAACTCCAAAGGAGTTATCGCAATAAGCGCAGCCAACAGGGAAATCACCGTCGAAGACCGATTGCGGGTCGAAGAAGCTGCAGCGGTCGTACAGTTGCCGCCAAACAGAGAAATCATTCAGGTATTTGCCAAGAATTACAGCCTGGACGGCCAACCGAATATCAAAGATCCAGTAGGTATGCACGGCGTGCGCCTTGAGGTAGATACGCATATCGTTACCGCAGCTACGCCAAACCTCAGGAATTTAAGCACCGCATTAGAAAAAGCGCAGATCCTACCCACGCGATATACCGTTTCGAGCTTAGCGGCCGCCGAAGCTTTACTGACCCGCCAGCAAAGAGAAGCGGGAACGGTTTTGATTGATATTGGTGCCGGTACCACAAATATTGTAGTTATCGAAGATGGTGAAGTGCAGCACGTCGCAGTATTGCCAATCGGTGGGACACACATTACAAATGATCTTGCCATAGGCCTGAAAACCGATCTTGATGTTGCCGAAGAAGTTAAAGTTAAACATGCAAGTTTACAAAAAAACAACAAAAAACTTACAGTATCCGTGTCGAATAAAGACGGACATTATACCTACGATTCAAGTGATATAACGATGATAACAGAGGCGCGCGTCGAAGAATTATTAGAATACGTCGACCGGGAGTTGCATAAAATACATCGTTCTCGCAAGCTTCCAGGCGGTGCGGTATTGAGTGGCGGAACGGCAAAATTGCCCGGAATGGCAGAATTTACCAGGGACACTTTGCAGGTTGCAGCGCGAGTCGGCAAGATCCAGCCGCTCACCGGGCTAGTAGATACGGTTGACGACCCGTCATATTATGCGGCAATCGGACTGATGCTGTTGGATATGTTACTTTTGCCTGATGAACACCATGAATCAGGGAAGCGTCAATCAACGTTTAACGTGCCTGGCGTACTGGATAATTTTATTGGCTACTTTAAGCGGCACTAAAAATCGCTGCATACATAATCTGCACGTGCAAAATTGTTTTTAAAATGTTCTGGGTAATTTATTGAACCGATTCCACTCAAGCGCTATACTAGTGACTATTACTACTGACAACAGGGAACAAGGTACATCATGCCGCAAGTTGAACCAGCTATAGAAACTTTCGCAAAAATTAAAGTCGTAGGGGTCGGCGGTGCCGGTGGTGCCGCAATTAACCGTATGGTTGATGCGGGCGTCGACGGTGTAGAATTCATCGCAGTCAATACCGACGCGCAAGACTTATATCACTCGAGAGCCCAGCATAAAATTCATATTGGCAGAGAAACTACCCGTGGGCTGGGCGGCGGTGCAAATCCTGCTGTGGGCCAACGTGCAGCCGAAGAATCCATAGATGAAATAAAAGAGGCACTGCAAGGCGCCGACATGGTTTTCGTGACTATCGGAGCGGGTGGCGGTACGGGCAGTGGTGCTGGTCCGGTCGTTGCAAAGGTCGCAAAGGATATGGAGATATTAGTTGTAGGATTTGCAACAAAACCATTTGCATTTGAAGGAGAAAAACGACGTAAAAATGCCGATATTGCCATAGAAAACCTACGGAAATCCGTAGACACTTTGATCATCATTCCGAACGATAAATTGCTGCAAACTATCGACCGTCAGACCCCATTGATCGAAGCGTTCAAAGTAGCCGACGATGTATTGCGCCAAGGTGTGCAGGGTATATCGGATTTGATTACTGTCCACGGTTTGATCAACCTCGACTTTGCCGATGTAAAGACTGTTATGAGCAATGCAGGTTCGGCGCTGATGGGTATCGGACGCGCTGGCGGTGAAAACCGTGCGATTCAGGCAGCACAACAAGCAGTTGAATCACCACTGCTTGAAGTATCCATTGATGGTGCCCGCGGAATCCTGTTTAACGTTATTGGCGGCAATGATTTGTCCATGCACGAAATTAACACTGCTGCGGAAGCCATTACGTCGGCTGCAGATCCGGAAGCGAATATAATTTTCGGTGCGACGATTAATCCCGATATAGAGGGTGAAATCATCATAACTGTCGTCGCGACCGGATTTGATGCGGCATACTTCGCCAAGCGTTCGCAAAGTCCCGGCATGGAAAATGCGCTCGAAGACCGGCCAGCCGGTGTCGGTAACACGACGGCAAGTGTTCCTGACGACCACGCGATGTCAGATATAGATATGAACCTTGATGAAGATGAGAAGCAACCAGAATCAGTACTGGATAATAGCCATACAACTCCTGATATCTGGAAGGATGATATAAAGATCGACGATATCCACAAAGATAAGCCGACAGTAGAAAAAACCGATCTTGAGCACGAAAAAGAAGCAGAAGAAACTGCTGAAGCTGATGAGCCATTTATAAGCAATCATGTTGTAGAAGAAGACAAGCTCGATAAGCCATCGTTCATGCGCAGGTTACGGCGACATAAAGATCAGGACGATAGTTCTGATGATAAAAAATAGGCTGCATTCGTTCTAAATAATACAGCACTATTCGTTTGCAAAAGCGCTATGGATGGCGCTATTATCTAATTAACAAACGCTATATATGGGCAAAATATACGGCGCTCGCACCTTACAACTGAACAAAGGAGGTGTTCTAGACGTGAAATGTATAGCGTGTCAATACGATGACACAAAGGTAATCGAATCAAGGGATGTAGCGGACGGAGAAGCAATCCGGCGGCGGCGTATGTGTCCGCAGTGCGGGGAGCGGTTCACGACATACGAAAGGCTGGAGCGGCCACAGCTGGTTGTCGTAAAAAACAGCGGCGTCCGTGAAATGTTCAGCCGGGATAAATTGATGTCGGGCTTATTAAGGGCCAGCGAAAAGACCACGATAACAGCTATGCAGCTTGAACGGTTGGTTACCGATGTCGAACGTGAACTATATGCCTGCGGCGAATCAGAAGTAAGTTCGGCGAAGATCGGCGATATGATCATGGACCGGCTGGCTATACTTAACGAAGTCGCGTACGTTAGGTTTGCAAGTGTCTATCGGCGTTTCAAGAACATCGCCGGATTCGAACGCGAACTTTCGCAGATAAAACAGAGGAAAACCACAGAAATTGTCAAAGGATAAACCTTTGACAGCTGCTCCCCGGGAGCCATATAATTATGAAGCCCGGAGAGGAGCCCATGAGTTTTTAATCGCCCTTTGAGAGCGGGCGCATTACTGACCGGACTCTTTAATTAACAACAAAAAACCTAAATATTAACGGCTTTTTATGGGTCCAAAACAGTCTCAAAACTAGCCGAAAAGAAGTGAGGGTATCATGGCACAAACTACAACCTTAGGGGTCAGGCGATTTTTCACCCGCCCAAAATCTAAAGCGTACGACCAACTAAAATGGGTCAAGCGCGACTCTATCATTATGAATCCGCAGACCGGCAAGCCAGTCTTCGAACAGCGCGGCGTAGAATTCCCGGAGGATTGGTCGCTGAATGCCATCAATATCGTAGCTCAAAAATATTTCAGTGGTACGCCTGGAACTGATACGCGTGAGTCCTCACTCAAACACCTTGTCGACCGCGTAGCCGAAACGATTACGCGCCATGGTTTGCAAGAAGGTTATTTCGATAACGAAACCGAAGCCGCCGATTTCCAGGAAGAACTCAAATTCATCCTGGCGACGCAGCGTGCAGCTTTCAACTCGCCGGTTTGGTTTAACATCGGTGCCGCCGGCAGATCACAACAGGCAAGCGCTTGCTTTATATTAGAAGTCGAAGACACGATGCGCTCAATTCTTAACTGGTATACCGAAGAGGGTTTGATATTCAAAGGCGGATCCGGATCTGGACTAAACATCAGCCATATCCGTTCATCGGCTGAACCACTCGGTAAAAGTGCCGGCAAGGCATCAGGCCCCTTAAGCTTCATGCGTGGAGCTGACTCTGTGGCTGGTGCAATCAAGAGCGGCGGCAAGACTCGCCGGGCTGCAAAAATGGTCATCCTGAATGCCGACCACCCGGATGTCGTTGAATTTGTCTGGTGTAAAGCTATCGAAGAGCGAAAGGCCCGCGTACTCGAAGCTAACGGCTTTGATATGACGCTGGACGGCAAAGACATCTTCTCGGTCCAGTACCAGAACGCCAATAACTCTGTCCGTGTCACCGATGATTTCATGCAGGCAGTGCAGAATGATGATGACTGGGATTTGGTTGAAGTATCTACCGGTAAAGTCGTCAAGACGATGAAAGCCCGCGATCTATTCCGCCAGATAGCCGAGGCGGCTTGGGAATGCGCAGATCCCGGCATGCAGTTCGATACTACAATCAACCGGTGGCACACCACGCCGAACGCCGGTCGAATCGAAGGCAGCAATCCATGCAGCGAATACATGCACCTGAATAACTCCGCTTGTAACCTGGCATCGATCAATCTGCTGAAATACCTCAAGGATGACAACACGTTTGACATTGAGGCCTACAAACACACCGTTGAGATTATGTTTACAGCGCAGGAAATCCTGGTAGGTTACGCATCATACCCGACAGACAAGATTGGTAAGAATGCCCGTGCTTACCGCGAACTGGGTATCGGCTATGCGAACCTGGGGGCATTATTGATGGCGCAAGGTCTGCCGTATGACTCAGACGAGGGCAGGGCACAGGCTGCGGCTATCACAGCGCTGATGACCGGCCATTCGTACGCTGTCAGTGCCAAGATTGCACGCAAGGTCGGTCCGTTTGCCGGCTATCACAACGACCGCGAAAACACGCTGAACGTACTCAGGATGCACCGCAGGGCAGTGTCCGATATCGATGCCAGCATGGTTCCAGAAGAACTTTTGAGCGCTGCTGCAAGCGCTTGGGACGAAGCAGTAGAGCTGGGCGAGCTATACGGCGTGCGGAATTCGCAGGCCAGCCTGTTGGCACCGACCGGCACCATCGGCCTGATGATGGACTGCGACACGACCGGCATCGAGCCGGATCTTGGATTGGTCAAAATGAAGAAATTAGTGGGCGGCGGTAACATGGTTATCGTCAACCAGACTGTGCCGCGTGCTTTGATAGCTTTGGGCTACACGCAAAAGCAAGCAGACGAAATTGTGGCGTACATTGATGTCGAAAAGACAATACTTGGCGCACCCCATTTAAAGAAGGAACACGAGCCCGTTTTCGCCTGTTCGATGGGCGATAACGCCATTCATTATTTGGGCCACGTAAAGATGATGTCGGCGGTCCAGCCGTTCCTTTCTGGTGCTATCAGCAAGACCATTAATATGCCCGAAGACGTAACGGTCGAGGATGTCGAACAGCTGCACCTTGACTCGTGGAAAATGGGCCTGAAGGCTGTCGCGATTTACCGCGATAATTGCAAAGTCGGCCAGCCGCTCAGCATGGCCAAGAAAGATGCCGATAAGTCCGACGCGCCTGCAACTGCCACAGCTCCGGTCGCAACCGGTATTAGCGAAGCCGTATCGACAGCTGCCGCTGAAGCTTTCGATAACAAATTCGTCGTAAAAGGCGCGGTCAGGCGTAAATTGCCGCGTGTCCGTAAGAGCCGTACATATCATTTCGAATTAGCGGATCTGGACGGTTACTTTA